>NZ_JBFAOF010000013.1:0-30221 GCF_040675125.1 Spirillospora sp. NPDC049652
CCGCCGGCTCCCGGTCGTCCAAGGAGCGCAAGGCCGCGGTCGAGCTGCCCGCCGAGGCCGCTCCGGTCTTCGAGCGGCTGCGGGCCTGGCGCGCCGCGACCGCCAAGGAGCAGGGCGTCCCGGCCTACGTGATCTTCCACGACGCGACGCTGCGCGAGATCGCCACCGCCGATCCCGGCTCCCTCGCCGAGCTCAGCGCCATCAGCGGCGTCGGCGAGAACAAGCTCGCCAAGTTCGGCGACCAGGTCCTGGAGGTCCTCGCCGACAAGGAGTAGTCAGCCTGCCGGCCGGCGTCCGGGTGGTCGGCGGGGTCAGTCGGTGGCGTCGGCGGGGGTGGCGGCGGTCGCGGCGTACTCGTCGAGTTCGGCCAGGTAGGTGTCCTTGGTGGCGCGCGGCAGCCAGGCGATCTCGAAGGCGTTGCGCTCGAACTGGAGCACCTCGTCGCGGCCCAGCTCCAGCTTCCGCTGGACGGCCTGGAGGTTCTCGGTGACGTAGGCGAGGAAGTAGGCCGGGTCGTCGGAGTTGATGGTGACCTTGAGGCCGAGATCGAGCATCCGGCGGATCTCGGCGGCCTTCATGTCGGACGTCACGAAGCCGTTCGACACCGGGCAGACCGTGAGGCCGAGCCCCCGCCGGGCGATCTCCTCGGTGAGCCACTCGTCCTCAAGGGCGTTGGAGCCGTGGTCGATGCGGTCGACGCCGAGGACGTCCAGGCACTGCCGGATGTGCTCGTGCGTGTCCGCCTGGTCGATGTCGCAGTGCGCGGTGAGCAGGTAGCCCTCCCGGCGCGCCCGCGCGAACACCTTCTCGAACTTCACCGGCGGGTTGTCGCGCTCGTCGGAGTCCAGGCCGACGCCCACGATCCACTCCCGGTACGGCAGCGACTCCATGAGGGTCGCCATCGCGTACTCGGCGGAGAAGTCGCGCAGGAAGCACATGATCAGCTGGGCCCGGACACCGTGCAGCCGCTCCGCGTCCATGATCGCCCGGCGCAGCCCGCGGATCACGAGGTCGAACGGGACGCCGCGCGAGGTGTGCGCCTGCGGGTCGAAGAAGATCTCGGCGTACCGGACGTTCTGCGCCGCGGCCTTGGTGAGGTAGGCGGTGGCGAGGTCGTAGAAGTCCTGCTCGGTCAGCAGGACGTTCATGCTCTCGTAGTAGCCGACCAGGAAGGACGTGAGGCTGTCGAAGTTGTAGGCGTTGCGGGCCTCCTCCACCGTCCGGTAGGGCATCCGCACGTTGTTGCGCTCGGCGAGCCGCATCTTCAGCTCGGGTTCGAGGGTGCCCTCGATGTGCAGGTGCAGCTCGCACTTGGGCATGCCGGCGATGAACGCGTCCAAGGCCATCCTCCTCCGGGTTCGTCCCGTCCGTCCGAGAGTAACCCGGCAGGTCACGGCCGCTAGGGAGCGGCCCCGGGACGCCCTCCCCTCCTGGCCTGCGGGGGATTTTTCCGGACATTCTCAGGTTTCTCTCAGGTCTCTCCGGGCCGAACTCCCAGCCCGGCCGGGTTGAGTGGCTGCCATGAGAGCCAACAAGAAGACGATGGCGGCCGGTGTCGCCGCCGCCGGTCTGCTCGGTGTTGGGCTGTACGCGGCGGTTCCGGCCTTCGCGGCCAACCCGTCCCCCTCTCCGTCCGCCCACCCGTCCGCGTCCGGGAAGGGCCACGACGGGAAGGGCCACGACGGCGGCCGGTGGCGGCACGGCGGCAAGGGCGGGATGCGCGGCCACGGCGGCTTCGGCGGCGGGATGCGCGGCGTCCACGGCGAGGCGACCGTCAAGGCCAAGGGCAACACGTTCAAGCTGGTCGGCTGGCAGCGCGGGCAGGTCACCGGCAAGACCGGCACGACCCTGACCGTGAAGAGCGCGGACGGCGTGAGCTGGACGTGGACGGTCGACGGCAAGACGCGGATCATGAAGGCCCGCGCCAAGTCCGACCTGAACGCCGTGGCGAACGGCGACCAGGTCGTCGTGTTCGGCGAGCGGACCGGGAACACCCGGACCGCCACCGCGGTCCGCGACCCGCAGAAGAAGGCCAACTGAGCCGGCGTCCGTGCCGGTCCCGTCCCGCGCGCCGTCCCCTTGGCGGGGGCGGCGCGCGGGACGGCCGCGCAGTACCGTCGAGGCGGACGCTGCGGGTGACGTGCGGAGGCCGATGAACCGTGCGGAGGCCGATGAACGAGGTGCGCCGGGTCCTCGTCGTGGACGACGAGGCGAACATCCGGGATCTGATCGACACCGCGCTGACCTTCCACGGGTTCGCGGTGACGACGGCGGACGACGGGGAGGACGCGCTGCGCGCCGCCCGCGACCTGCGGCCCGACCTCGTCCTGCTCGACGTGATGCTCCCCGGCATGGACGGGTTCGAGGTGTGCCGGCGGCTGCGCGCGGCCGGCGACCAGGTGCCCGTCATCTTCCTGACCGCCCGCGACACCCCGTCCGACACCGTCACCGGCCTCACCCTCGGCGGCGACGACTACGTGACCAAGCCGTTCTCCATCGACGCGCTGGTGGCGCGGGTCCGGGCGGTGCTGCGCCGGACGGCCCCCGCCGACACACGGGAGGACGACGTGCTGCGCGTCGCCGACCTCGAACTGTCGGAGTCGCATTGGACGGTCCGCCGGGCGGGAGCGGACATCGACCTGTCCCCGACCGAGTTCCGGCTGCTGGCATGCCTGATGCGCAACGAGGGCCGGGTGCTGACCCGCGCCCAGCTGCTCGAGTCGGTCTGGGGCTGGGACGGGAACCCGCAGGTCGTCGAGACCTACATCAGCTACCTGCGGCGCAAGCTCGACCCGCTCGGGCCGCCGCTGATCCACACCCGCCGGGGCGTCGGCTACACCCTGCGCGCGTGACCCCGCGTCCCGGTCCCCCGGCGTCGCCGTCGCGTTCGGCGGCTCCTGGTTCGGAGGGACGGCCACGACCGGCCGCGTCCATCGCCGGAGGCGGCGGATGAGCCTGAACGCGCGGCTGCTGACCGGCCTGCTCGCGGTGACCTGCGCCGGGCTCCTGCTGATGGGCCTGGTCAGCGCCCTCGTGGTGCACAACTACCTGATGCACCGGGTGGACGGCCAGCTCGCCGCGACGCGCGACCGGGCGGTGACACGGCTCAAGCCGGGCCTGCCGGACGACGGCATGGCCCCGGCGCGCTTCCTGGTGATCAGCGTCGCGCCGTCCGGACGGATGAGGGTGCTCAGCGGCGACGACCCCGACCCGGGCGCCGCCGAGGACGAACTCCAGCGGATCGGCCGGGCCGAGCTGGCTCGACGCGCCGCCGACCGCAAGCCGTTCTCCCTGCCCGGGATGCGGGCGGTCGCGCGGGTCCGGGCACCGCGCGGCGAGGTCGCGAGCCTCCCGCCGCGCGCCGTCCGCCCCGACGACGTCGTGGTGGTCGCCGCGCCGCTGGCGGAGATCCGCGCGGCGACGCTCAGCCTGGTCGTCACCGAGCTCGCGACGACGGCGCTGCTGCTGGTGGTGCTCGCCCTCGTCGGCCGCTCGCTGATCCGCCGCGGGCTGCTCCCGCTGCACCAGATGGCGACGACCGCGCAGGTCATCGCCCGCGGCGGCACCCTGGACGCGCGGATGCCCGGAGCCGACCGGCGCACCGAGACCGGCCGCCTCGCCGGGGCGATCAACGTCATGCTCGGCCGGATCGAGCAGGCGTTCGCGGCCCGCGCGCGGTCCGAGGCGCGGGTCCGCGAGTTCGCGGCGGACGCGTCGCACGAGCTGCGGACCCCGCTGACCACGATCCAGGGCTACGCCGAGCTGTACCGGCAGGGCGCGCTCGGCCCGGACCGGCTGCCCGACGCGATGCGGCGCATCGAGGAGGAGGCCCGCCGGATGAGCGACCTGGTCAGTGACCTGCTCGAACTCGCCCGCCTGGACCGCGAGGCGTCCCTTGAACCCGTCCCGGTGGACCTGCCGGCGCTCGCCCGGGACGCCGTCGCCGACGCGCGGGCCGCCGATCCGGACCGTCCGGTGCGGCTGACCGCGCCGGACGGCCTGGTCGCGACCGTGGACGAGGCACGCGTCCGGCAGGTCCTCGCGAACCTGCTGGCGAACGTCCGCGCGCATACGCCGCCGGGCACCCCGGCGACCGTCCGGCTCGAAGCCCCGCCGCGCGGCGGGACGATCGTGCTGGAGGTCGCGGACGAAGGTCCCGGCATGTCGCCGCAGGAGGCCGCGCGCGCGTTCGAACGCTTCCACAGCGGCGGCACGTCGGGCGCGGGCCTGGGCCTCCCCATCGTCGCCGCGATCGCCGCGGCCCACGGCGGCCGCGCCGAACTCTTCTCGGCCCCGGGCACCGGGACGACCGTCCGAGTGACTCTCCCCGCAACTCAACCGGGTGCCGCGGACGGTGACGCCGCAGGCCCGCCAGCGTCCTAGGCGGTCAGCCGGTCATCGTTGACGGTGGTGTCGCCGGTCAGTCGGTGTCGTAGACGGTGACGGGGACGCCGCGTCCGATCAGGTGCCGTTCGATCAGCGGCTCGACTTCCGACCAGCGTCCGCCCGCGAGGCCGCAGCCGATGCGCGGCATGTGCACGGACGCGTCGAGCTCGACGGTGCGCGCCCCGACGCGGTCCAGGCACGTGGCGAGCGCGTCGTACCGGATCGGCACGCCCTTGCTCCCGCGCTTGATCCCCCGCTGCGCGACCATGTTCGCGACGTGGACATACGGCTCGACCTGGACGAACTGCACCGCACCGAGCCCGAAGTCGTTCGTCGCGCGGTTCCGGTGCCACTCGCGGTAGGCGCGTTCGGGCGCCTCCCAGTGGCGGGACACCGCGAGAACGAACCCCTTCCCCCACCCGCCGAGATCGTTGCAGACGTGCGCGATCACCTTCACACCCTTGGCCTGCGGGGACGTCGCGTCCCCCCGCACGTACCGGATCTCGCCCACGGACGGAACGATAGACGCGAACACTGACATCTCGCCCGGCAGACCGGGTGGCAGGCCGGGGGCAGGCCGGGGCGGCCGGCCTGGGCAGGCCGGGCGGCAGTGGCTTCACACCGGACGTGGGGCGATCCGCGGCGACGGCGCTTCCACGAGACGCGGCACGGCGGGCAGGCAGCCCGCGCCGTCGATCAGCGCGGGCGGACGCACCGGATGCACCGCCACCCTCCGGACGTCCACCTGCCGACGACTCGCCCTCAGATCTGTGACGTCCACGCCGGCGAGCCGGTCGCCCGCGACGCGGAACGTCCCGTCCGCATCGAAGAAGGCCGCCGACACCTTGCGCACGCCGAGCCGTCCGAGCCGCTTGACGGTTCCGGAACGCGGACTGATCCGCACCAGGTCACCGTGCGCGTTGTCCACGCCGAAGAGGACGCCGTCGCTTGGCCGGGCCGCGAAGTCGCCCAGTCTCACCGCGCTGTCCACCTCGAACGACCGGACGACCCGCGCCTTCGACCTCACGTTCACGACCAGCACCGTGCTGCGTCCGCGCACGTAGAACAGGCCGTCACGCGAGAACGCACCGGCCGTGTAAGTGTCCTGGGGCAACGGGACGGAGTCCTTGACGCTCCCGTCGCGCGGGACGATCGTCTGGAGGCTGGGCGGCCCGCCGTCCGCCGCCCTGTTCCGCACGCCGTACAGGAGCCCGTCACGCGGGTTGTAGCCGAGGGCGTCCAGGTCAGGCGCGGGAGCGATCGTCTTGACGGTCCCCTTCACCAGATTCAGCCGTCCGAGGACACGTTGCCCGCGCCCGTCGCCGGTGCGCGGTTGGGCGATCACGTAGGCGACCCCGTCGCAGTGCGGACGCGACACAGCCGCCGCCTCCGCCCCCGGCGCGAGGACGCCGAGAACGGCGCATCCGGACGTCCACCGCATCAGACGCGCGAGCCGGGACCTGGGCCGGAGCCCGCGAACCGATGCCTTCACCACGGCGTCCCCCACGATGCCGCCGGGCGGGGCACAAGGCTCCCACCAGGAACAACGACCGGCAGCGACCGACGAGGCCGCTCCGGGGACAGTGGTTCCCGATCATGAAAGCGGCCGAACCCAAGCCCCGGTCAAGGCGCCCGTCCGGCCCCGTCCGGCCGCGCGCCCAGCCTCGGAGGCGACCGCCGTGCCTCCGTCAGCGGCGCCTGCTCAGCATCACCAACGCGAAAACGAGCCCGCCGACGAACAGAAGACCGAGACCGAAAATGAAAAGCAGAATGATGATCTCGATAATTCCGAGCCCCGCCACGAAAATCTCCTCAAATCAGCCTGAAAACGAGATCCTACAACCTCCGTCCCGCCCGCTTCACCGCCGGAAACCCCTAGGTCAGCCGCAGTCACCTCACCCGGCTCACAGTCACCCACCGGCCGAATTAACACCGCCCCACGACCCCCTGCACGCGGCCCGGCTAATCCCGATCCGCCGTTCAACGGCCAGGGAATGACCGACGAAGTGACGTCCTCGCCAAGCCGGGCCCCGAGACCGGAGAGCGGAGACCGGCGGCGCCCGCCACCCCGCTTCCCCTCTCTCCAAGCTCTCCATCAAGTGATTGACGGGGAAGGGGAGAGGGTCCTAGTTTGACCCCATGAGCGGCGACTCCGCACGTGAGCGGATCATCGAGGTCGCGACCGGGCTCTTCGCGGAGCTCGGCTACGACGGGACCTCCACGCGGCTGATCGCGGAGGCGACCGGGCTGAACATCGCCACGGTCGCCTACCACGTCGGCAACAAGCGCGACCTGTACCTGGCGGTCATGGAACGGGCGCACCAGAAGGAGCGCGCCGCGCTGGAAGAGGTGACGGCCCGCCTCGCGCCGGACCTCGACAGCGTGCTGCGCCTCCTGGACCACTACATCGACTTCTGCGCGGCCAACCCCGAGATCCCCGCCCTGTGGGTGCACCGGTGGCAGTCGGACGCCGCGGACGTGGCGCACCTGGAGAACGCCTACGTCCAGCCCCTGATCGAGATGGTCGGCGAGGCCATCGGCAAGGTCGCCGGCGACGACATCGACCTCGAATACGTCGTGTGGAGCGTCATCTGGTGCACGCACGGCTTCGCGCGCGGCGGCGTCCTGCGCGACGACGGGCAGCGGCACCGGATGGACGACCCGAGCGCGCTGATCCGCTTCCGCGCCCACATGCGGCGCATGGTGACCATGACGCTCGGACTCTCCCCATGACCCCGGACCCGGTCCCGGCCCCCGCCGCCGCACTGTCGCGCCGCCGGCTGCTCGGCTACGGGATCGGCTCGGTCGGGACGGGCGTGTTCTCCGCCGTCCCCGGGCTGCTCCTCCTCTACTACCTGACCGACGTGATGGGCGTCGCGGCGGGCATCGCCGGCGCCGTCCTGGTCGTCCCGAAGGCGTGGGACGTCCTGCTCAACCCGATCGTCGGCGCCGCGAGCGACCGGGAGGCCGTGCGCACCGGACGCCGCACCCGGCTGCTGCTCGCCGGAGCGGTGACCCTGCCCGTGCTGTTCGCCGCCATGTTCGCCGCGCCGGTGGACGGTCCGGGCTTCGCCGCGATCTGGTCCGGCCTGGCGTTCCTGCTGGCCGCGAGCGCGTTCGCCTGCTTCCAGGTGCCGTACGTCGCGCTGCCCGCCGAGATCTCCGAGGTGCCCGCCGAGCGCGGCCGCGCGATGGCGTGGCGGATCGTCTGCCTCACGGTCGGCATCCTGCTGGCGGGCGGCGTCGCCCCCGCCCTGTCGGACGCCGCCGGCGGAGGACGCGGCGGACACGCTGTCATGGGCGTCGCCATCGGCCTCCTTATGGGCGCCGCGATGGTGGTCAGCGCCCTCGCCACCCGCTGGATCCCCGCGCGCCCCGGACCGCGTCCGCTCGGCCTCGCCGCCGCGCTGCGCGCCGCCCGCGGCAACCGGCCGTTCTTCGCCCTGCTCGGCGCGTTCGCCGCCCAGTCCCTCGCCATCGCGATCATGCTCGCCGGCGCGCCCTACGTCGCGGTGTACCGGCTGGACGACCACGGACTGACCTCGGTGATGTTCGTCTGCATGGTCGGGCCGAGCGCCGTGGCCGTCCCGCTCTGGCGCCGCCTGGCCGCCAGGTACGGCCACGTCGGCTGCTACGTGGCCGCGGTGGTCCTGTTCGCCGCGGCGGACGTCGCGCTGCTCCCCGCCGTCACCTCCGGATCCACCCCGTCCGTCCTCGCGCTGACCTCGCTGGTCGGCGTCTGCTACGCCGCCCTCCAACTCCTGCCGCTGTCCCTGCTGCCCGAGACCGTCCGCGCCGACGCCGGACGCACCGGGCAGGCGCAGCCGGGCGCCTTCACCGGCATCTGGACGGCCGCCGAGACCGGCGCGATGGCCCTCGGGCCCGGCGTGTTCGCGCTGATCCTCGCCGTGACGTCGTTCCACTCGTCCGACCTCGACACCCCCGTCCGGCAGCCGGACTCGGCCCTGACCGGGCTGACCGCCGGCTACACGCTCGTCCCGGCCGTCCTCCTCCTGCTGAGCGTCCCGATGCTGCTGGCCTACCGCGGGCTGGCCGCCGCCCACCGAACCACCGGAGAGCCGCAACCCCATGTCACCTGAAACCGCCCTCCCCGAGACCGGCCGCCCGGCCGCCGACGTCCTCGCCGAACTCGCGCGCCTGCGCGAAGGCGACCTCCCCGTCCGCGGCGGCCGCGTCACCGCCTACGTCTACGACACCGGACGCGACGCCGTGCACGACCTCGCCGCCACCGCGCACCGCGAACTGCTCGAAGTCAACTGCCTGGACCCGACCGCGTTCCCGAGCATCGTCGCGCTGGAGCGGTCCATCGTCGCGGCGGTCGCGACCCGGCTCGGCGGCACACCGGCCACCCCCGGCATCTTCACCAGCGGCGGCACCGAGTCGATCATGCTCGCCGTGAAGGCCGCCCGGGACGCCCGCCCGGTCGAGGGACGCCCGCAGATCATCCTCCCGGCCACCGCCCACCCCGCCTTCCGCAAGGCCGCGCACTACCTCGGCGTGGAGGTCGTGACCATTCCGGTCGACCCGGACACCTTCCGTGCCGACCCCACCGCCACCCGCGCCGCCCTCACCCCGCGCACCGTCCTCGTGGTCTGCTCCGCGCCGTCCTACCCGCACGGCGTCCTGGACCCGGTCGAGGAGTTCGCCGCCCTCGCCTCCGAGGCCGGCGTCCTCTGCCACGTGGACGCCTGCGTCGGCGGCTGGGTCCTCCCCTGGATCGAGGGCCGCGACGTCCCGCCCTACGACCTCTCCGTCCCGGGCGTCACGTCCCTCTCCTGCGACCTGCACAAATACGGCTACGCCCCGAAGGGAGCCTCGGTCGTCCTGTTCGCCGACGAGGCCCTCCGCCGCCACGCCTACTACGCCTCCGCCGAATGGCCCGGCTACACCGTGATCAACTCGACCGTCCAGAGCAGCCGCAGCGCCGGCCCGCTCGCCGCCGCCTGGGCCACCCTCCGCGCCCTCGGCGCGACCGGCTACCGCGAACTGACCGCCGCCGCGATGGCCGCCGCCGACCGCCTCCGCGCGGGCGTCGCCGAGGTCCCCGGCCTCCGCGTCCTCGGCGACCCGTCCGTCCCCCTCGTCGCCGTCACCTCCGACGACCCCGACCTGGACGTCTTCGTCCTGGCCGACGAGGCCCGCACCCGCGGCTGGTTCTTCCAGCCCCAGCTCACCTACCAGGGCCTCCCCGCCAACCTCCACTTCACCCTGACCGGCGTCACCGACGTCGAGGCCCTCCTCGAAGCCCTGGCCGACGCCACCAAGGCCGCCCGCGAAGCCGGCCCCCCGAACGTCCCGTCCGACCTGATCGAGGCCCTGGCCACCCTGGACCTGACCACGATCACCGACACCGACTTCGCCGCCCTCCTGACCTCAGTAGGCGTAGACCTGACGTCAGAAGCCACCCCCGAAATGGCCTTCGTCAACACCGTCCTGAACGCCCTCCCACCCACAACCCGAGAATCCCTCCTAATCCGCTTCCTCTCAGTCCTCTACTCCACCCCCCTCTAACCCGACGGGCCGTTGGCCACCCCCAGCAGCCAACGGCCCACCCAACCCCCGAAACAGCCTCAAGCAAGCCCCTCCTCTAACCGCCTCCCAGGCCGCTCACCCACCGAGGTACGTCGCACCCTCGGACCACGCCAGGCACGTGAGCCATGCGCCCCCGCGCGATGCCACATGGCCAGCCACCTCAACTCCCGCCCTCCGCGCACACAGCACCGGCCCAACACCTTTCCGTCTTGCTTCCGCCCTCCCGAAGTTCGGGAAAGACCAAGGTCGACGAGTCGGAGGGACTAGGCAGTCACGGCACCCGGGCACAGGGGATTCGCTCAATCTGGGCAGAGACGTCGCTGCACATGCTGTCTGAGCCCCTCAGACACAGGAATATGGCGATCACCCTGGACATGTACATGCACGTGCTGACCAGCGCGCTCTTCAGCGCTTCGAAGACCGTGGCTCCCCACCTGGCTCCCACGGAAAAGACAAAGGCCCTTTCCGATAACCGGAAAGGGCCTTTGAGTTGTGCGCACCCGAAGGGATTCGAACCCCTAACCTTCTGATCCGTAGCAAGGCCAACGGGATCCCACCCTGTCCACACCCGTCCGCCGACAGGCCCCACACTCCTCGCGGCATCCACCAACGTCCAGCCCGGTCCAGGCCCGCTGTTAGCGTCATCGTTAGCTGTCTTCCGCATGCCCAGCGCCCATCATCAGAGGGCAAGGGGACCCGGAGCGGAGGGCCGGCCACGGCCCGAGCACCGGAAGCCCCGCGGCAGCGAGAGCCCCCAACCACCCGCCAACCGGACCACACACGGCGAGCGTTACGAGCCTCAACACCGATAGCGCCCCGGCCCCGGACACTCCCGATGGCCTGGCCCAGGCAGTGATGGTCAAGGCTCAGAGGTTGAGGCATCTGTCAGCCTCCAGCGTCTTGTCTCGTCCAAGCCTCGTGCCAGGAAGTTCTTATTGCGAGTACCGCGGAGCAGCGAACGTTTCCTTGATCGACAAGCACTACGCCCGCGGCAGCGATGCCACATAAGTTGATCAGGGTGCCATCCAGGAACGTTCGATTACTTACCCAACGATCTACAGGTTCGCGGCGTTCTCTGCGACACTAGGTAGGTGACGAACTGGGAAGCACTTTCGGATCTCGATGCCGAGGTTCTTGTGAGGGACCTCCTCAGCGTTGAGTGGAAAGTACATGTTGAAACATTCCGAAAAGGCCCCGATCAAGGCATCGATCTACGAGTATTTGGGCCTTCCGAGCCGCCCTTGAATCTCAGTTCAGCCGATCGTGTCATCGGACAGGTAAAGCACTATCCAAACGCGTCCACATCACAACTAAAAGCAGCATTCAAAAAGGAAGCAGCTCGCAACATAAGAAACTCCTGCACTCGGTACATCGTCGTGACGACGGCCAAAATGTCCCCGGCAGGGAAGGAAGCTGTTGCCTCCGTATTCGATCCCCCATTGCATCCTCGCGACGTCTTCGGCCGAGAAGATCTAGAGGCACTACTTGCGCGCCATAAAGAAGTGGAGCGCCGTCATTATCGACTATGGCTAACCGACACAACAGCTCTGACCTCCGTACTCAATAATAGAGAGCTTGGCCTGAGGCGGCATGTGATCGACACTATCTCCAGAGAGGCCCCTCTATTGGTTCAAACTAGGCACTTTCGTGCCGCTAAACTAATAATGAACGAAGAGGGAAGTGTGATAATAGCCGGCCCTCCCGGGGTAGGCAAGACCAGCACGGCACACCTGTTGGCTGCTGATCTAATTAGCAAAGGATGGGAACTTATCGTAGCTAGTGACAAAATCGACGATGCCGAAAGGCTGCGAGACCATGATGTCAAACAAGTTGTCTTCTACGATGATTTTTTGGGAGCTTCACTTCGTACTGCATTTCTAGACGGCAAGAACGAGGATGCTCGACTACTGGCACTCCTGGAGTCAGCTTCCCGAGATCAAAACCTCAAGGTAATTCTGACCACCCGCGAGTACGTGCTTGCCGCAGCTCGACAGAGCCACCCACGCCTGCTACAGAGTCGATTTGATGTAAGTCGGCTACTGATTGACGCGACAGAGCTTGATGCATACGAGCGGGCTGAGATGACCTACCGTCGCATCTATCACTCGCCAAATAAATCTATTCTAGATCAGGCCATTTCGGCCAATGCTTGGCTCCCAGTAATCGGGCATCACGATTTCAATCCACGGCTAGTGCAACTGTACATGGAATCATGTGCCCGAATGCCACTTGCTGAGGTTGGAGCTCAGTCTGCACAGGAATTTATTGATGGTTTTGTCAATGCATTGGACGATCCATCTGAGCTTTGGCGAACCATCTATGACGATCATCTAACGGATGGCAAGCGGTATCTTCTTCAAACGTTGGTTACGATGCCATCATTCGCGGTGATAGAAGACCTTATTGAACTGACTGCTAGGTGGACTCGCGGCACTACATTCTCCCCCACAGAGGCGCAATGGCGAGCGGAAGTTCGCGTCCTGGATGGCGACTTCATTTCCACTTTCACTGACACTCGGGGGCACGCCTCAGCGGTATTCGCTAACGCGTCAATCTCCAGCTATGTCTCATTCCGTCTTGCAATGGATTCCGCGACAGTCATAAAGATCCTGAATCAGGCGGTCCTGTTTGAGCAGGTCGAGCGAATCTTTCGACTGATAGTCGGCCGACTACCACTTCCCCCCAGGGCGGTCACTTACTACTCCAACTTGGCAATCGGGGTAGACTACGAAAGGGAAGTTGTTGGCCATGTCCAGCTCACGCCAATAAATGAGCAGGAATATGTAGGACTTCAAGCCGCAATGCGGGAAGCTGTCGTTAGGACATGCAGCGTGGGCCACTACTCCCGCCACCCGTCCTTCGCCAACCTTCCCAACCGATGGACGATGACGAATGCATACACAGTCGATCGCATAGAGATAGCCTTGAGCATGCTCGAGGCATTCGGACTAGACAATGATGCCGACCTTGCCAATCTAATCGTGGCCGCGTGCGAGACTAACCTCCATTATTGTTGCGCCGAGAATCCTCTGCGACTCGTAGAAGCCCTCGCATCGCTTAAAAAAATCGCACCACCCGCCTGGGTGGATGCTATCGGTAGACTCATTGAATTGTCAGAGCCGCCACTCTTCCAGAAGCTTGTAGAGGGATGCGACTTTATAGCCGCCTTCAACTATCTTAATCTGACCGGGAGGTCCGAGGAGGCGATGTCGCTTGGCGATAAACTTCGCAATGCGATGAGGATTTACTCGCCACGTAGCCTTGGAGACGTTCGAACCATTTCTGATCTGCGGGCCATCGTCAGTGAATTTCGCGAAGCCGCCTCCCTGATCGGACGTGATCTACATGGCGATCTTTCAGATCTGGAGGCGCGACTTGAGGGCCATATGAGAGCGTATCAAGATCCTTCCCTTTCAGAGCTGCTCCAAGATTTCTCCATTTCAGAACCGGCGACATCTAGATGGGAGGCCGCTCCCAAGCAGATCGGTATCAGAGACCTATCTTGGGATGACCTTCTCGAAGCTGCGAGGCTCCTGGTTCCGAGGCTCTCGGAAGAGGCCATACCCCCGGACTGAACTTGGTGCTTGCGCAAGTTCTGATGCGGTGCCGGTTGGCCGGGGCGGGTCGGCCCGGAGAGGCCGCATGCCCGGCTCGGACCGACCGGCGGCGACCGCGTAGCGGGCGCCCTTGAAGACGTAGAGAAAGTTCTCATCCGGCTCGGACGTCACGGCTGTCACGCCGGTTAGGACGTGAGCTTGCGGAGGGCTGTGCGGGTTTGGTCGGCGAGGCTGACGGCTGCGCCGTGGCGGTTGTCGATCGTGGTCGTGACGCCCGGCGGCGGGTCGTCCTGGAGGGTGCTGGTGTATTCGTCCCAGTGGTTGAGCTTCCAGGTGTCGCGTGGGGCGTCGCGGGTTTCGATGTAGTCGTGCATGGTGTCGTTGTCGCTGTTGATCCAGATGGCGGCGACATCGACGCCTCTGGCCTTGCAGCGGTGAGTGAGGCGGTCGAGCCATCCGTGGGTGTGGAGTTCGGTGGCGAACGGGGCCGAGATGATCATTGAGACGTTCGCGTCGATGTTGGCGTAGGCGCTGTTCATCAGGCACCGGTACTCGTGCGGACGGATCTCGCGACGGTAGAGGTCGGTGTGGCGGTCGTGCGGGTCGCCTCCGAGGGAGATCAGCAGGCGTTCGGTCATGCGGCGGGTCATGCCGTCCTTATCCAGGACAGCCCAGCCGGTGAGGTCGGACAGGAAGCGGGCGAACTCGGTCTTGCCTGATCCGGCGTAGCCACCGACCAGGACCAGGAGAGGGGCCGCGGTGGCGGTGGTGACGCGGCGGGTGTGCAGGGCGCCGGCTATGCGGGCCTTTAGTGCTTCGGCCTGGGGAAAGAACGGCGACAGGTCGACCGGTGGGGTGGGGATCTTGCCTCGGGCGTGGGCGGCCTTGGCCTCGATGACCGAGAGCGGGACATCGCTGGCCCGGGCTATGTAGGGCAGCCAGTCATCGGGGATGCGCTCGCCTCGCTCCCACCGCGACACCTCGTTCCGGGTGAGGGTCGCCTTTCCGGAGAGCGAGCACAGTAGGTCGGCCTGCTGGCGCTGGCTGCGGTCGCCGCGGAGGCGTGCGAGGTACTGGCCGAAGTCTCGTTGGCGCTGCGTGGGCATCACGGACCTCCCGTGCTCCAAGTCTGGCCCCCGCCTGGCCCCCTGTCAGGCTCCTCCGCGGAAGTCGAGTGCGCGGAATGCTTCGTGGCGTTCCACTTCAGCGAACGAATCCGTTCTCTTCCGGACGTATTCGGCATCCTTCGTGAGGTCTCGCCATGGCTCCCAACCAGTGTCCCGACGATGTGGCTCTGGCTCAGCTCCGCAACGACTTCCCCGGCCATCGCATCTGGCGTTCCGCGCGCTCGGATGGACGGCTGGGTGACTGGGTGGCATCCCTGCACGACCCGGCCGCAGGGATCGACCCGACGGTGATCTGTTCCGACGCGACCGCGCTGCGCTCCGCCCTGGAAGAGGAGAGGCAGCAGGCCGCCGTGCGGAACGAGGGCCGGTGATGGCGCCCGACCCCCCGGGCGGCTCGTCACCGGAGGGGGCCGCTGGGAGGGCGGCCCCTGCGGGAGGGGAAGGAAAGGCGGCGCGGTCGGTGGGGGTTCCCCCTGCCTCGCCGGCTGCGCCGTCTTTCGAATCCTTCGGCGAACGGTGGCGGGCACGGTGGGTGTGCCGTCGTCTGGATCGGCTCGCACGGGATTTGGGACGGCTCGGCTGGGCGTCCGCACCCCGGTACTCGAATTCGCCGCCGGAACTGCTCGTCCGGTCCTCACTCACGTCCTCGGTCGGCGACACGGTGAGTGTCGTTCGGGGTGAGCGGACGTGGTGGTACCGATCGAGTACCGGGGCCTGGCTCGGGCCGTGCTACGCGCCGTCGCGTGCGGCCGAGACCGTGGGCGAACTGCTGCGGTCCTGGGGCATCAGGCCGGGCGTCGAGTGATGGACGTAGCGCCGTACGAACAGCAGGTGGCGGCAGCGCTCAAGCGTGAGTTCGGGTGCGTGCTGTCGGCCTGGCACGGGCGCGCGACGGGCAATTGGTGGGCGCTGGTGCGCCTGCATTGGGGCTCGCGGCTGGTGGAGGCTTCTACGCCTCGACAACTGCGGGAAGCGGTGATGCGGGCCGACGTCTGGCCCTGGCCGCCTGTTCGGCGTCGCACGTCATGACCTGGCTCAGCCGAGGGCGGCCCGGCTGATGCGCTTGGCGGCCTCGGCTGGGTCTGTCTCGTGGGTGCGAATGGTGAGGTCGAATCTGACGGCCTCACCATTCGTGCGTCGGTCGGCTTCGGCTTCGTCCCACGCGGCTAGCCGGCTCGTGGTGTCGGTGTCGCCGCGGTGCGTTGAGCGTGCGGCGGTCACCTCGCGTGGAGCCCATAGCCGGACGCGCGTCCAGGTGAGGGGGATGGCGGAGCTGAGGACGGCCACGCCGGGGATGTCGCCCACGTGGACGATCGGAATGCGTCCGGCGTCGGTGAGGGCGTCGATGTCTTGGCGGTCCACGGCGTAGCGGTTGCCGTAGCGCTCGGTTTCGAGGATTAGGCGGCCTGCGGTGCGGAGGGCGTCTAGTTCGGCGGGGGGCACGTAGCGGTAGCCAACGCTGCGGCCTCTCCCGGCTTTGAGCTTGGTCAGGAGGGTGAAGCGGTCGTCCAGCCGGGACAGTTCGGCCGTGATGGTGTCCTTGCCGCTGGCCGGGGGGCCGTAGAGGATGACGCCGCGCCTGGTCACGCCAGGATCTTACGCAGCGCCTCTCTCGTCTGGTCAGCGGTGCTGATCGCTGCGCCCAAGCGGTTGTCGATCGTGAGGTGGACGCTGGGCGGGCTGCTCTGAGTGTTCAGGCTCTCGGCGTACTGGTCCCAGTTGGTCAGCTTCCACGCGTCGCGCGGGGCGTCGCGGAACTCGATGTACTCGCGCATCGAGTCGGCGTCGCATCGGACCCAGATGGCCGCGACGTCCACGCCCTTCGCGCGGCAGCGGTTCGTGAGGCGGCTCAGCCACGCTTCGTCGTTGAGTTCCGTGATGAACGGGGCTGCGAGGATCGTGGAGATTCCGCAATTGATGTTGTCGTTTGCGGTATCCATGAGGCATTTGTATTCGAGTGGCCTCACGCGATCCAGGTAGAGGCTTGAGTGGCGGTCGTGAGGGTCGCCACCCATGCTTTCCAAGAGGCGTTCTGTGAGACGTCGGGTGAGCGAGTCCTTGTCCAGGAATGCCCAGCCTGAGATGTCGCCGAGGAAGCGGGCGAATTCAGTCTTTCCTGATCCGGCGTAGCCGCCGACCAGGACGACAACGGGCTTGTTCAGGCCGTCAGTGAGGGCCCGTCCTCGCCATGCGGTCACGACGCGGTTCTTCAGGACGTCGCCCGCCTCGGAGTTGCGATCCTGGGTGGCGTCGGTGACCTGGTCCAGGCCCCTGGTGATGGTGGACGCGGCCTCTTCGGTGGCGGCCGGTTCGGTCGCCGGGCTGGGGACCGGGACGGCCGCCGTGGGCTCCGTCATGCTCTCGCCGGGGAGCGGGAGGCGAAAGCCGAGGTCAGGCTCGGTCGAGCGGTACATGAGGCAGTACGCGCGCCGGTAGTGCGGGCCGGGGTAGACGGTGCCGTTCTCGTGCCGCCAGAGGGTCTGGAAGTCGTCTCCGACGTGAAGCCCGTGCCGCTCGCCGATCCGTCTGAGCTGGTCGCCCGCCGCCTCCAGGCTGAGGCCGTGGCTCTCGCGCCGCTCGCGCAGACGCTCGGGCTGCCATCCGGGACGGGGCTTGGTCGCGACCATGGGTCCACCCTTTCCGATCACTACAGAAAGCGGAGCATTCCGGGCGTTTAAATGATCTGCGCGGGGCCTGTGAAAGCGGATGTATAAACCGCTGTTCAGCATCCTGGCGAACTACGTGTGATGGGAAACCCTCGCCTTCTCCGATGGAATTTCGTCCACCGAACGGCAGCACGGACGAACCACAAGGGGGCGGTTCCCGGTGACGACGAACGGCGGACGGGGTCAGACTCCGGAAGAACGTCTGGAACTGATCCTAGAAGAGCTGGACGAGATCATTTGTCGGGTTGATCAGATCGCGGCGGCGCTGGATACACCGCCGCTTCGAGTCGGCCGACACGCTCGCCGAGGTCCCGGACGGCCGTCAGAACCTCCGAAAGCTGCTTCATGAGCGGGCCTTCGGCGTTCAGCTCGTCGGGAGTGTCGGCCTCGCTGGCGTCGCGGACGAACACGCCCTTGCCCTGCTGGCCGATCACCCGGCCCTCGGTGCGGAGCACGCCGATCGCGGACTTCACCACGCCGGTGGACGACTCGTACCGCCTCACCAGCTCGGCGATCGAGGGGAGCGCGTCGCCGGGGGCCAAGGTCCCGTCGCTGATCTGTTTCCGCAGGTCATCGGCGATCTGGAGGTATCCAGGCCGCCCGGTCTTCCTGACCATCGTCCGCCTTCCGTTGGGGCTCGCCTCCCAGTTCAGCACAGCTCGTCGACCAAGTGAACAAGGAAGTCCTTGACAGCTTGGTCGGCTAAGACGACTATGTTGTCTACGTAGTCACTCGATCACAGGAGGTCACCACATGCGGAACATCCCCGTCGACACCACGGCCTTGACGTTCGTCTGCGTCTCGCCGCCCCGTCCCAAGCTCGTCTCGCAGGAGACGGGAGAGATCAAGGTCGACAAGGAGGGCAACACCGTCTTCACGGTCGGCCTGTCCGCCGCCGACGCGATGGGCCGCGTCGAGCTGATCAACGTGTCCGTCTCCCACGACCCGGACCTGTCGATCGGGCAGGTCGTCCAGCCTGTCGGCCTGATCGGGATGGCCTGGGAGCAGAACACCGGCGGTCGGCAGCGGTGGGGGATCGCCTACCGCGCCAAGCAGCTCCACGCCGTCGCACCCACCGTCGCCGCCGTTCCCGACGCGGCCTGAGAAAGGACCGTCCCGAGATGGTGAACGTCCTCGCCCTGGTGGGCCTGGCCGCTGCTGCGGTGGCGGCCGGGCTCTGGGCCTGGCGCAAGTTCCACCCCGTGTCGTGGTGGTACGTCGTCCAGTTCCCCGGCCGCGCGGTGCTGGCCTACCTGACGTGGCATCACGTCGCGTCCGGCTGCTCGCTCACCAGAGGCCGGCGGCGGTGGCGGCTCACCCTCGACGCGCTTCCGGTCGTCGGGCAGGCCGCCAAGAGCGCGGCGACGGTCGTCCGGTACAGGCGTCGGATGCGGCGGGTCGATGTCGAGAAGGCGCCGCGTATCGGGCTGCTGCGGCCTACTCGACTCGGCTGGCGGGTGCGTGTCCGGCTCGCGGACGGTCAGGTTCCCGCGGACTACGAGAAGGCCGCCGAGGGGATCGCGCACGCCTGGCGCGTCCACTCGGTTCGGGTCGTGGACGTCCGGCCTGGGCGGGTGACGCTGTGGGCGACCATGCGTGACCCGCTGACCGAGGTCGTGGTGTCGCCGGAGACGGGCGAACTGCTCAAGGTTCGTCCGGGGAAGCTGGAGAACGGCGACGACTGGGTCATGGACTTCCGGACCATGCCGCACCACCTGAACGCCGGGGCGACGCAGTCAGGCAAGTCCACGCTCATAAACGCGATGATCAAGGGGCTTGCCCCTCAGCCGGTCGCGCTGGTCGGGTTCGACCTCAAGGGCGGCGTGGAGCTCACGCCCTACGCTCCGCGGCTGTCGGCGCTGGCCACGACGCGTCGTGAGTCGGTCGTCCTGCTGGAAGACCTGGTGGGCGAACTGGAAGACCGGATGGCGCTCTGCCGGGCCCACGGAGCGCGCAACGTCTGGAAGCTGCCGGAGGAACTGCGGCCGGTCCCCATCGTCGTCCTGGTGGACGAGGTCGCCGAACTGTTCCTGATGGCCGACAAGAGCGAGAAGGACGAGATCGCCAAGACCGGGACCGCACTGCTGCGCGTCGCCCAGCTCGGCCGGGCGTTCGCGGTCTACCTGGTGATCTGCGGTCAGCGCATCGGCTCCGACCTGGGGCCCGGCGTTACTGCGCTCCGTGCCCAGCTCTCCGGCCGCATCTGCCACCGCCTCAACGATCCCGAGACGGCGAACATGACCCTCGGCGACATGGACCCGGCCGCCCTGGACGCGGCCCGCGCCATCCCCGCCGAGACTCCCGGCGTCTGCATCGTCGCCGGTTCGGACGGCTCCTGGTACCGGGCGCGCTCGGTCTACGTCAGCGAGGAAGACGCCGAAGCCGCCGCCCGCGAGTACGCCCACCTCGCTCCGGCCTGGGGCGACCTGATCGGCTCATCGGCCCCACCTGCGTCCGCTCCGGCCTGGCCCATGGCCGCATAGCCCGCCACCTGCTCTCGGCTCGGCGTGAGCCCTGATCACGCCAGGTCCCTACCCGATCCATGCCTGAACCGCCTTGGAGGCATCCGCCGTGAACGCACGCGTCATCCCGTTCCCGCGCCGTCCGCGTCCTGCGCCTGTCGCCGTTCCCGTCTCGCCGGTCACGGTCGGTTGGGACCCCGCCCGGCGGCTCTACGTCGCACGCTGCTCGCGGTGCGCCGACGCCTTCACCGCCCTCGGCCTGGCCGACGCGGACGACTGGGCCGACGTCCACACCTGCGACGCCGAGTTGGTCGCTCTGCTCGCCGAGGTCGTCGGCGCTGGGCGGGCCGCCTGATGGGACGTCCCCGCGCGGCGCTTGCGGATTCCGGGCCGGTGCTGGTCCTGGCCGTCATCGCGGCGGCGGGCTCGTTCACCCACATCCGCGACACCGCCGACCAGCATGGACAGCACGGCCCGATGGCCTGGGCCGTCGCGGTCTGCATCGACCTGACGTGCGTCATGGCGGCCCGCGAACGCCAGCGAGACCGGCGAACCGGCCGACGCTCCGAAGCCACGGTCTCTTGGCCCGCGCTCGTCCTGGTCGGCGGCATCCTGCTCTCACTCGCCGCCAACCTCGCACAGGCCGAACTCTCGGCCTGGGGCTGGATCGTCGCCGCCACTCCGGCCGGTGCGTTCCTGGTCGCCGTCTCGATGCTCGAACGCCGCAGCGCGATGTCCCAGACGGCGAACGGCCCGGATGCCGACGCCCTGATCGTCCCGCCGTCCTTCGGCAACCCGGACGCCGTGCCGGACGCTCTCGCTCCAGCCCACCCGGAGATCACTGCTCCGACTCGTCCTGAGCCCGCTCCGCCACCGGACGGGCCCACCTCACCGCCCGCGCCGCTGGTCGCCTTCGCCCGCCGTGTCGCCGACGAACACCACGCCCGCCACGGGCACCCGATCACCGCCGAAGCCCTACGCGCCCGCCTGGGCGTCTCCGACCAACTCGCCCGCGACCTGCTCGGCCACCTGGCCGCCGCCTGAGCCCAAGGGAGAACGCATGATGACCGACCTCATCCGCCCGTTCGAGCTCTTCGACCGCCTCAAGTTCGTCATGGGTCTGCGCGCCCTGGCGACCTTCCTGGAGGAGAACCCCGGCGTCCCGGTTCCGCACGCGAGTCGTGACCTGATCGTCTTCACCAACTCGGAAAACTGCGAGTTCTGCCAGCGCGCCGAGATCGACCGGATCGCCGCCCTCCTCGACGTCATCCCGGAGGACGAGACGACCGAACGCGGCCACTACACCGCGACCAAGCACTTCGGGCCGGTCTCCTACAGGGCGGTGTTCATCCCCGAGAAGTGCCGCCGCTCCTCCAGGACCGGACGGGCCGCCTGATGCTCGCCATCCCGCCGCCTGCGGAACCGGCGCCGATGTTCTGGTACCGCTGCCGGGCCTGCGGACACTCCCGCGTCTCCGACTGGCCGGACCTGCCGTCGGACCTGGACGGAACGTCCTGCAACTCATGCGGCTCGGAAGAAATCACGCTCTTCGAGGTCGCCACCCGCCGCGCCATCCGGCTCCCGCGCCCGCTGATCCCGCCGCCCGTCCGCTACCGCTGCGCTGACTGCGGCTCCGGCGGCCTGACCAGCGACGGCAACACCTGCCCCGCCTGCCTCGGCGCGGGCTTCCTCTAGACCGTCCCGCCCGTCCGGAAAGGACCACGGCCCATGTTCTTCCGCCGCCTCGGATTCGCCGCCTTCTGGATCGTCCTCATCCTCTTCATGGTCAACAACCCCGCCATCGCCGCCCACACCACCAAGGGCATCTTCGCCCTCCTCGGCCACATCGCCGAGGGCCTGGCCCGCTTCGCCACCGCCTTCTGACCCACCTCGCCACACGACGCCCGACGCCGGGGCCGGCCGCGCACGGCCCCGGCACCCAACACAGACAGGAGGACCGCCGACCATGCCAAACTCACCCGCCGCACCGCTCGTCACCCCGCTCGCCGCGTCCTCCCTCGCCGCCTTCCTCGACCGACCCGACTACCCGCGTCTCGCCGCACGCCTCCGACGCCTCAACGGATGCGCCCAACCGATCCACCTGCGCGGCCACGTCGAACACCGCGACCCGCTGACCGGCGAACAGCTCCACCGCTACACCACCGCCCACGAACCCGGCGGCGTCCTCCGCGTCGCCTGCAAAACCCGCCGCGCCTCCCGCTGCCCCGCCTGCGCCGAGACCTACCGGGCCGACACCTACCAACTCATCCGCGCGGGCCTGGTCGGCGGAAAGGGCGTCCCCGACTCGGTGACATCGCACCCCGCCGCGTTCGTCACCCTCACCGCCCCGTCCTTCGACACAGTCCACACTCGCCGCGAGAAGAACGGCCAAGTCCAGCCCTGCCACCCCCGCCGCAACGCCGGAACCTGCTCCCACGGCCGTCCCGCGTCCTGCACCGCCCGGCACAACGCCCACGACGCTCGACTCGGCGAACCGCTGTGCCCCGACTGCTACGACTACACCGGCTCGGTCCTGTTCAACGCCCTCGCCCCGGAACTGTGGCGACGCTTCACCCTCGCGCTCCGCCGCCGGGTCGCCAAGGGCGCGGGCCTCACCCTCGCCGAACTGAACGCCGCCGCAACCCTCTCGTTCGCCAAGGTCGCCGAGTACCAGCGCCGGGGCATCGTCCACTTCCACGCCGTCATCCGCCTCGACGGCCCGGACGGTCCGACCTCACCGCCCCCGCCCTGGGCCACCTATGACGCCCTGGCCAACGCCGTCGCCCACGCTGTTCCAGCCGTCTCGGTCACCACACCCGACGCCCCCGGTGTCCTATCCCGCCGCCTCGCCTGGGGCACCCAACTCGACGTCCGCCCGATCACCACAAGCGGAGACCTCACCGACCAGGCCGTGGCCGGCTACATCGCCAAGTACGCCACCAAAGCCGCCGAATGCCTCGGCACCCTTGACCGCCGCATCGGCCCAGCCGACAACCTCAACGCCCTCCCGGTCACCCCGCACGCCCGCCGCCTGATTGCCGAATGCCTTCGCCTCGGCTCCCTCAACGAGATGGCCGCCCTCCGCCTGACCGAGTGGGCTCACATGCTCGGCTTCCGCGGCCACTTCTCCACCAAAAGCCGCCGCTACTCCACCACCCTCGGCGCACTCCGCCAGGCCCGCGTCACCCACAACGAGCAACGACACGAATTTACGACCGGCCGCCTCCCCATCACCGACGAAGACCAGGTGCTCGTTCTTGCGCACTGGTCCTTCGCCGGACGCGGTCTCTCCCCCGGCGAATCCCTGCTCACGGCCGCGCTCACCGGCCGTCCGCTTCCACACCTCACCGCCGAACAAGGGAGTAGCGCATGACCCCACTCCTGCTCACCGTCCCGGAAGCCGCCCGGGCGCTCTCGATATCCCGCAGCAAGCTCTACGAGCTGATCGCCTCCGGCGCACTCCGCTCAGTCCGCATCGATGGATCCCGCCGCGTCCCCTACGACGCCCTGACCACCTACATCAACGCCCTCATGTCCCAGAAGGAGGCTGCCTGATGACCAAAACCGCCCTCGCCACCCCCGACGAACCGGACCGCCCGAAGAAGCAGCGGAAGGCCGCCAAGAACACGCCCAAGCTCCGCGACGGCGTCATGAAGCGGGGCAACACCTGGTCCTACGTCATCCGCGTCAAGGACCCCGAGACCGGCATCTCCAAGCCCAGGTGGGTCGGCGGCTTCCCCAACGAAGAAGCTGCCAAGGAGGCTCGCGACGAAGCACGCGTCAGAGCTCGCCGCGGCGAGTACATCGACCGGAACCTGATCATCGTGGCCGACTACCTCGATGAGTGGTTGGAGAACCACGCGGTCACGATCAAGCCCAAGACGCTCTCGGACTACCGGCACCTGCTCGACCGCCACGTCAAGCCGCGCATCGGCGGTGCCAAGCTCCAGGCCGTCCGTCCCGCGCAGATCACCAAGCTCTACCGGGACCTGATCACCGAGGGAGGACGTTCCGGAACCGGCCTGTCTCCGCGCACCGTCGCCTACGTCCACGCCATACTTCGAAAGGCGTTCCGGGACGCCGTAGAGGTGGAGCAGCTCATTCCGTCCAATCCCGTCGAGCGCGCGAAGCGACCGAAGTCCCGCCCCGGAGAACTGGGGCAGATCTGGACGCCGGACCAGCTTCGGACCTTCCTCGACCACGCATCGGCTCACCGCCTTTCCGCGTTCTTCCACCTCGCCGCCTACACCGGCGCCCGGCGCGGGGAACTGCTCAATCTGCGATGGCGGGACGTCGACTTCACCGGCAGCCAGATTCACATCAAAGGCTCGGCCTCATTCGTCGCGGGGAAGCGCATCGAAGGGACGACCAAGAGCGGCCGGTCTCGCGTGGTCAGCATCGCCCCCGGAACGGTGAAGGTACTCAAGGCACACCGGGCGCGGCAGGACGCTGACCGGCTCCTGGTCGGCAAGGACTGGAAGGGAGCCGCGGCCCCCGCCGACCGGTACGTCTTCGCCACGGGGTGGGGCGAGCCGATCCACCCCGACACGGTCTCGTCCCTGATGGCGACGCTGATCAAGTCCTACAACCAGCCGAGCGAGGGGGAGCCTCCCGCCGAGCCGCTGCCCCGTGTCCGGCTTCACGACCTCCGGCACGTCCACGCGACGACGCTTCTGCTGGCCGGCGTGGCGGTGCACGTCGTCGCGGCTCGGCTCGGGCACGCGGACCCGTCCATCACGCTCCGTGTCTACGCGCACGTGATCAACGAACAGCTCGCTGAGGCGGCGGACATCTTCGCTCGGCGGATCGGCGAAGGAATGGAGTAGGGGGCGCTGTTAGCAAGCCCGTTAGCAAAGAAGGCACTTCCGAAGATCGGAAGTGCCTTCTCACCTGTGCGCACCCGAAGGGATTCGAACCCCTAACCTTCTGATCCGTAGTCAGATGCTCTATCCGTTGAGCTACGGGTGCTCGCTTCAGGTCGCTGACCTGCCGCGTTGTTGCCGTCCGGAAGTCTACCAGCTCTGCACCGAGGTGCTTGGGCGGTGGGTTTCCGTCCGTGCGACATGACCAGTGTAGGGCACCTGGGGACGTGCTCGTGCCGGGATCTCGGGGGAACCGGATGGGGCGGATGTGCGCCAAAGGGGGACTGAGCTGGAAGCCGGTGGATGGTCCGCTGTCGCCCGATACTTCCGCTCCCCCCGAACAAGGAGACTCATTCAGATGCGCATGTCCGCCACCCGCCTGATCGGGACCGTCGCCCTGGGCGGCGCCCTGCTCGCTTCCGCCGCCTGCGGGCCGCTCGACTCGGTCACCGGCGGGAACAAGAAGGCCGCGTGCGACAGCATCCAGTCGGAGCTGGCTTCGATCAAGTCCAAGATCACCTCGCCGGACGTCAACAACCTCCGGTCCAGCTCGGCCGCGAACGCCCAGCTCTACCGGGACACCGCGAGCAAGATCCGGAGCGAGGGGGCCAAGGCGGGCGGCGACGTCCAGTCGTCCTCGGACAAGGTCGCCGGCGACCTGGAGTCCCTGGCGACCGTCCTGGGCAACATCGGCGCGGGCAGGACCGGCACTCCGGACATGAGCGGGAGCCGCAACTTCATCCAGGACGCCGCCGACCTCGGCAGGGCCTGCGGCTACTCCGGCTGAGCCCGCGCACGACCGGGAGAGGCTATCCTCGTCATCGGCTTTGCCGGTTGGCCCGCCGACCGGTAGCCTGTGCTGAGCCCAACGGGCTCACATGGAGGATTCGCCTAGTCCGGTCTATGGCGCCGCACTGCTAATGCGGTTTGGGTTTACCGCCCATCCGGGGTTCAAATCCCCGATCCTCCGCCTCTGACCAGGGGCTTCGCCGAGAGCAAGATCCTCAGCGGAGCCCCTGTCGCGTTCCTAGATGTCCGGTTTGATGGGACTGGAGTGCACAGGGTGTGCACAGGATGGCGCCTGGCCGCCTCGCTTCCCGCTTCAGGACCCGCTTGAGATCATCCAAGATCGCTACTCAGCGTGTTCACCCCTCCCCCTCCGGGCGCCGTCACGGCTCGCGCCACCAGGGGCGCGAGCCAGAGTTCACTAGCGTGCGGGTACAACAAGCCTCGACGCCTGCTTGCTGCCCACCCGTCGATAGCCGATCTCCGACGGGGCTGGCCGAGAACTCCAAACAGGCCGTCACGCACGCCTCGCCTACTTGTGCCTGCCCTCAAGCCACGTCTGGCCGGGTGAGCGCCCGGCGGGCAAGGCTCATTGTGCGAATGTCAGACGTACCGCGGACTCCGGGGTTTTCTCTACGGCGCGCGACGGGCAGCGAATCGGCTGGTCACGGAGGCTCGAGAATCAGCAGACCACCCGCGTTCCACAGATGGTTCTCCATCCCATCGACCTGATCGGCCCCTTGGTCACATCTGGTTAGTAGGACCTCACCAGCACCAGTCGGCGCCAGGCGCGTGCGCTGACTCGGTTCCTGCTTGGAACCTAGAGCTCTCATAGAATCCCTGGGAGGCTCCGAAGCCCAGACAACTCCAGAGTGGGATGAAACGGACGGCCCGCTGCGCTCCTCGTATTCACTGAGTGTGATGTTTCCTGGCCATATACCGTGGCACCGGCCTCCACGGGCCGGTCCTCATTGCGGCGTCCGGGACCACTGGCGGCTCATCCTCGCCGTGATGGCGACACCGGCTCCCACGGGCCGGTCCTCATTGCGGCACGCTCCACCTGTCCGGAGGCGTCTACGTCGCCCCCGAGCGGCGTCGGCCCCCACGGGCAGGTCCTCATTGCGGCGTGTAGGCGCCGACGACCATGCTGGTCCCCATCGTGTGGCACCGGCCCCTATGGGCCGGCCTTCATTGCGGCCTGGCGGTTCGTCGGTCGACGTCGACGTCCACCTCATGGCACTGGCTCTCGCAGGGCGGTCTTGCGGCGGCGGTGGCGAAAACTGAGCTGGGCGAGCTCAATCAAGAGTTCCTGGCAGTGCCAGTTTTACCGGCTTCCTCTGCTGTCGCCGATCTGCGAGGGAGATCACGTTCAGGTCGATGACCTGGTCGCAGGACTCGGGCTCACCGGCTTGGGCCTGTGTCGTCCTTGCCTCGTCGGGCTGGGTGGAACGGCGCGGAACGACGGCCGCGACGGCCTCTGCTGCGGCCCGGGACACCTCAGGAAGGACCGAGGTGTATGTGTCCGCGGTGAACGAGTGACGGGCGTGACCGAGCGTCTCGCTGATCACCTTCATGTTGACGTTGCCCAGCAACGCCAGTGTGGCCGCGCCATGCCGAAGATCGTGGAACCGAATCGGGGGTAGGGGTCCACCCTCGATCGCCACACGGACGGCCCGTTCGCTGAGGCGGTGACGGCGCGCGATTCTCTCGACGCTCCACCCTTCCTCGTCATGCCGGCGCCGAACGGTGGCGTACTTGTCGATCAGGGCTCCGAATCGACTGTGAAGCCACTCGGGGCGGAGAGGACTTCCGTCCTCCTTCGTGAACATCCGGCCGGAGTCGGCCCAGATTTGAGGTCCAGCCGCCTCCTTTTCTCGGGCCTGCTGCGCGCGCCAGTCGAGCAGGACGGAGATGGTCGTCTCATCCAAGGCGACGGTGCGGTCACCCGCCTTCGACTTGGTGTCGTCGTATTCGTCCTCCCCCTCCTCGCCGTCGCCCTTGAAGGTTTCCCGGATGGTCAGGGTCCCTGCTCCGTGCAGGTCACTGTCGGCCCAGGACTGCCCCGCCACCTCGGCACGCCGGAGCCCCCGGAAGACCACCAGGTGGAAGAGGGCGTACAGACGCTCGTCCGCGGCGAAATCGAGGAACGCTCCCGTTTGGGCAGCTGTCCAGACCATGACCGCGCCGGGCACCTTGCCGGTCTCCTGCCACCGCTCCACGCGTTCAGCGGTCCAGACCAGCGGTTTGGGGCGTCGTCCCTTGATCCGCGGGGGCTCTACGTGCGCGATCGGGTTCTGAGTGAGCCGCTTCGATCTGACCGCCCAGTTCATCGCGGACTGGAGCACCGCATGGATCTTCATCACCCGTGCTCGCGAGAGAGGCTTCGTCTGCTTGCGTCTCGCCGCTCCACCGCGCTCAGCGCGTCGCGCCGACAGGGCTCGAACCCTCAGCAGTCGACGAAGAAGCTCACTCGGCGCCTCTCCCTCAGGCAGTGACCTGTTGATCTGTAGGACGGCTTCATACAGATCGAGGACAGGCCGGTCCTTCACGTCGACGAGCTTGAGGTGGCCGAGCCCAGGGACCAGGTAGAGACGGACGATCTCCAGGTAATCCTCATAGGTCGTCTTCGACAGACTGTCCTTCTTGGCCGGCAGCCAGACCTCTTCCAGGTACGTGTCGAACCGGAGTCTCCGGTCCTCAACGAACCCAAGGTTCTCCGCTTGACTCATCTCCGTGGAGAGTGCTGCCTGAGCTTCTTTCTTCGTTTTGTACGGACCAAGGATCGGCTGCCTTCGTTTCTCCCCCGCCCCCGCAGGCGCGTCGAAACGCGCCCACCAGGCTCCGTGATTGCTCTGAGTGATTCGAGGACACTTGCCCTGGCTGTACTTCCTGCCGGTCTCAGGATTACGGCAGCCGCACTTCTTGAACGTGGTGCCCCTCACGGGCCCTCCCCCTGAAGCCTTCCGTCCAGCGCTGCGAGGCCAAAGCGGCACCCAGCGAGCTGGTTCAGTCGTTGGGGCGGCTCTTGAGCGCGTACGACACCGCTTGGACGCTGATGCCGAGTTCGTCAGCGATCTGCGTAAGGGTCAATCCGGTGTCGCGGGCTTCCCGAAACGCCTCTCGGCGAACCGCAGCCAACGCACCGACAACCTGGCGGGCCAGAGTGGCGAGGGACTCTGCGGCGCGTGCACGGGGTATGGGTTCGAGGTCACCGAGTTGGGATACGCCGTCTTCGAGCTGTATCGACAGCCGGACAAGTCGTTCCACTGGGCGCTCTTGGAGCCCGTCGCCACCGTCTACTTGGATCTCGCTCACTCACCGCAAGTAAACCGCTACACGTTCGGTTACTTCAACCCGAGGCTTGAACTCTCGCCAGATGGTAAGGCTGCTCTCACCTGGGGACGGGCCCACCGCGTGCCGCGTCGAGGCGCCCTCGATGCCCACCGCACGCACCATCATGCGCAGGCCCGCCCCAGGCGAGGCACCTAGCGGACGGCGCTCCAGTTAGAGCCTTCCGCTCCGAGGGTCACGAGCAGCTCGGCGGTGGGGACTCGGTAACAGCCTCCGATACGGAGTATTCGGCACGGAAACGTTCCTCTCCGGGCGAGTTCGTATGCATAGCTGCGCGAAAGTCCTAGGGCTCGGCCGGCTGTGGTGAGGCTTACGACGGTGGGAAGTTCGGCGAGATCGCTCAACTTCATGGTGGTCACGAGGTCCTCCTGGTGCGGTTGTCGTCAGGTGAAGTACCAAGCGGGTGCTGCAGGTGCCGTCGGCGTCTTCCTCGAGGGCAGGACGTTTGATGCGTGAGGCGTCCAGGGCTTTCGCCTCTGGTCAGGCTGAGGTGGCTGCGCCTGGGCGGGTGGCTCCGACGTATTCGCGTTCGCGGTAGGGGTTTCCGGTGAAGGTGGTGGTGCGGACGACGTCGCCGGTTTGTGGGGCGTGGATCATGCGGCCGTTGCCGAGGTAGAGGGCGACGTGGTGGATCGTCCCGGGGTTGGTGGGGTTGTGGGCGAAGAAGAGCAGGTCGCCGGGGGCGAGTTGGTCGCGAGGGATGTGGGGTCCGGCGCGGTACTGGTCGGCGGCGATGCGGGCGAGGTGGATGCCAGCGCGAGCCCAGGCGTACTGGGTGAGTCCGGAGCAGTCGAAGCCGACGGTGTTGGCGCCTTGGGCGATACCGCGGGTGGGGCCGGAGGCGTTACCGCCGCCCCACGAGTAGGGAGTGCCGAGCCAGCGGAGGGCGGCGCGGACGGCTGCCTGGCCACGGGTCGTCGCGGTGGGGACGGCGTACTTGGCGGCGAGTGCGAGGACGCCTGTGACGTAGGCGTCGCTGTGGTTGTAGGCGTAGATGGCCGCGCGGAGATGGGTGCCGCCTTTGCCTGCGCCGTTGGCGCAGAGGTAGCGCGCGGCGGTGTGGATGGCGTCGGCGGGGTTGTAGCGGTCGGTGCGTCCGTCGTCGTCGCCGTCGGTGGCGTAGGCGGCGAAGGTGGCGGCGAGGAACTGCATCGGGCCGCCGGCTCCGGCGTAGTTCTCACCCGAGCGGACGCCGGGTTCGGGTGAGCGGCCGTGGTCGGATTCGGTTTTGCCGATGGCGGCCAGGATCGCCCAGGACAGGCCGGGGCAGGTCTGGGCCGCGTCCATGTACCAGCGCAGGTAGTCGGGCGGGATGTCGTGGCGGGCCTGCGCAGTGGGCGCGCCCGCGACGTCCCGGCCTGGGCTGCTGGACGATGCGCTGGGCACCAGGAGGAGCAGCAGCGTCAGCGAAGCGGCTCCGGCTGCGGCTGCGGCCTTCAGCATTGGGGCCGCCGCGCCAGGGCGGTGGGTG
>NZ_JBFAOF010000014.1:0-28865 GCF_040675125.1 Spirillospora sp. NPDC049652
CACTGTCCACCGCGGAGCTGACCCCTGCCGGGCTGCCGCACGACCGCGAGTTCATGCTGGTCACCCCGGAGGGGCGGCATCTGTCCCAGCGCGAGCACCCGCGGATGGCGCTGCTCCGGCCGCGGTTCGACGGCGCGCTGCTCACGGTGTCCGCGCCGGGGATGGAGCCGCTGCGGCACAAGGCGTCCGGCGACGGGCCGCTGCTGGACGTGACCGTCCACGGCGACCCCTGCCAGGGCGTGGACCAGGGCGACGCGGCAGCCGACTGGTTCACCCGGTACCTCGCGTCGGCGTCCGCGGAGCGGCACGGGCCGTTCGCCGGCTGCCGCCTGGTGCGCTTCACCGGGCGGCGGCCGACCGGGCAGGGCGGCGGCGAGGTGGCCTTCGCCGACGGCTACCCGCTGCTGGTCCTCTCGGCCGAGTCGCTCGCCGACCTCAACTCCCGGCTGGACGAGCCGCTGCCGATGGACCGGTTCCGGCCCAGCCTCGTCCTGGAAGGGCTCGGCCCCTACGGCGAGGACGCCGTGCGGCTGCTGCGCGTCGGCGGGACGGTCGTGGAGATGGTCAAGCCGTGCGACCGCTGCGTGATCACCACCACGGACCAGCGGACGGCCGTCCGCTCCCGCGAGCCGCTGCGGACGCTGGCGACCTACCGCAACGCTGACGGCGGCATCATGTTCGGCCAGAACGCCGTCCCGCGCGAGCTCGGCACGCTCCGCGTCGGCGATCCCGTCGAGATCCTCGAACGCGCCTGAGCCTCCGCCCGGCAGGACAAGCGTCAGCCGACGGTCTGGTCGGTGGGCTCGCCGTACTGGTCCCGGATCACCGTCTGGACGACCTCGACCACCAGGCCGGGCAGCCCGGGGACGGCGCGGACGCCCGCCTCGGGACGCAGCGCCTCGATCAGGCCGCCGAGCGCGTCCGCCGGGACGCCGAGTTCGAGGTTGCCGCCGCCGTGGTCCTGGACCGTGAGGGCGCCGCCGTCCGCCGGGACGAGCATGACCATCGAGTCGTCGCTCTGGAGCAGCAGGTCGCGGCCGTGGGCGAGGCGTCCGGGGAGGGTCTCGGCGACGCCCTGGGCCTGCAGCGCGCCGATCCGCAGCCGGACCCCGTCGCCGTCCCGGGACCAGCGGATCTCGGGCACGAACAGCGCGCCGCTGCTGGACCCGTCGGCCTCGATCCCGGCCCGGACGGCCTCGGCGATCTCCGGGTCGTCCAGCACCGAGGGGCGGGTGACGTCGGAGACCAGCAGCGGCAGCCGGGACGCCAGCAGCCCGGTGAGGGACGCCGAGTCCCACCGGCGGGACACCTCGTACTCGCCCGGCGTCAGGCCCACGATCTGCAGGAACTGGACGCGGCCGTGCGGGGTGTCGATCGTGCCGAGCTCGGGGTCCTCGGCGAACAGCAGCGCGCTCAGGGTGCAGTCGGCGCGGTCGGCGGCGATCGGCCCGTTGGCGTCCATGTGGTGGCCCGGCGCGAACCAGTTGCCCGACGAGTACACGTACCGGGCGAGGTTCTGCATCAGGTTGACGGCCCACACCGGCGGCTCGTCCTCGCCGCCCGGGCGGGCGAGGCGGAAGGTGAACTCGAAGCCCCAGCCCGACTCGTCGGGGTTCTCGGACTCCTTCCCGTACAGCTCCGACATCCCGTAGGAGACGTAGTGCCAGTGCCCGTCGCGGGGGTAGGCGCTCACGCCGTCCAGCGGGTCCGGGCCGCCCAGCCGGTAGGGCAGGACGGTCGCCCAGTGCCTCGGCTCGACGTCTCCGTAGAGCGGGCTGAGGGCTCGGTCGACGGCGTTCCAGCCGGGGCTCTCGTCCATGTTTGATCACTTTACGCAGATCCGCGCGAACCCCGCGGCAAGATCAGGGGTCTAACGATCAGTCGGCGGCGGCGGGCGGCGCGGCGGACGCGACACACCCGCCTCGGTGGTTTACTGGGGCTGCGTCCACGAGGGGGCACACGACCTCCCCCAGACCTCGTGTCCCGCTCGCCTCGACGGCGACCGGACCGGACGGGCCACGCCCCGTCCCCGCATCCGGCCAGGCACCGGAAACCCGCAGTTAGGAGTCAGACGGCATGAGCATGGGCCACGACGTCCGCTACCGCGTGCGAGGCGGTCGGCGGTTGCAGGGCACCGTCTTCGTCCAGGGCGCGAAGAACGCCGTCCTGCCGATGATCGGAGCCTCGCTGATGGCCGGCGAGGGCCGCACGGTGCTGCGCAACGTCCCGATCATCGAGGACGTGCGCCGCGCCGTGGAGCTGGCCCGGGCGATCGGCGCCAAGGCCGAGCTGCACGAGGCCGAGCGGACGCTGGTGATCGACGCGTCCTCGCTGGACAGCCCGGTGCTGCCGGCCGAGATCGCGTCCCGGTTCCGCGGCTCGTTCCTGTTCGTCCCGGCGCTGCTGCACCGCCTCGGCGAGGCCGTGATCGAGGGCGTCGGGGGCTGCAACCTGGGCAGCCGCAACCTGGACTTCCACTACAACGGCTTCAAGCGGATGGGCGCCACCGTCACCGAGCAGGTGGACGACAACGGCGACGGCGTCATCCACATCAAGGCCGGCGACATGCGCGGCGCCACGCTGTACTGCGACACGCCGTCGCACACCGGCACCGAGAACCTGATCATGGCCGCGGCGCTGGCCGAGGGCACCACGCTGATCAAGAACGCGGCGCTGGAGCCGGAGGTGCTGGACAACATCGAGATCCTGCGCGCCATGGGCGCCAAGATCAGCGGTGGCGGCACCGGCTTCATCACCGTCGAGGGCGTCAAGAGCCTCACCGCGGTCGAGCACATCGTGATGCCGGACCGGATCGACGCCGGCGTCTTCGTGATGGCCGCCGCGATCACCGGCGGCGAGCTGTCGCTGGTCGGCGCGAACCTGGAGCACCTCGGCGTCGCCGCCGACAAGCTGGAGCAGATGGGCGTCGAGTTCCACCAGGAGGGCGCGGTCCTGCAGGTCCGGCGCGACCGGGCGCTGCGCCCGATCAACGTCATCACCGACGAGTACCCGGGCTTCGCCACCGACCTGCAGTCGCCGATCATGGCGCTGTCCTGCCTGGCGGACGGCCCGTCCTACATCTACGAGCGCATCTTCGACGGCCGCTTCAAGCTGGCCGACGAGCTCACCAAGATGGGCGCGAACATCGAGGTCGACGGCAACCGCGCCAAGGTCATCGGCGCGACCCCGCTGCGCGGCGCCGAGGTCGAGGCGCACGACCTGCGCTGCGGCTCAGCCCTGGTCCTCGCCGGGCTGGCCGCCGAGGGCGAGACCACCATCACCTCGGCGTACTACCTCGACCGCGGGCACGCGCACACCGCCGAGCGCCTGTCCCAGCTCGGCGCCGACATCGTCCGCGAGACCGTCTGACCGTCCCGCCTACGCTCCACCGGCTCCAGGGCCCCTCAGGCCGCGTCGCACCGTCTGCGACGCGGCCTGTGCCTTTTCCGCATTCCCGCTGGTCAGAGCACTGACCACGGCATTTTCCCCAGGCGCTACCGCCACATCGGGCTGTCTTCCCGCCCTCTCTGGAAGCGCTGCCGTCCCGCGTCGCACATCAGACCCGCATTCCTCACGTGGCGCAGTCAGATGATCACGGGAACTGCTTTCCGTGACGATCGCGCGGCCGAACTCCATGGCGCGCGACCGGCGGAGTGCGTGTCCTGACTCGGTCCCCTGACTGCCGCGTCCACTTTCGGCCGCGGCGTTGAAAACCAACGGAGACGCCCCCGACCGGGCGGCTCGACCCCGGGCGCGCGACTTTCCAGAGGTGAGGACGCCGAGTCGAGCGGATTTCGGCTCGCAGGTAAACCAAACGGACGTCGCAGGGGTCTCCTCAGTACGCGAGACCTTCTGGGGAGGCCCCTTGCGGGCTTTTCGGGTCTTGTTTTTCTACTTCGGACATCCGAAGATGCTGGATCAAGACTGGCCGTATGGTGACAAGTTACTGACCAGGGGGTCGCGTAGGTTACTTTTTCGCCGCACTCTTGATTCGATTTCGCGTCTGGGCGTCACGCTGCGTCGCCCTGACCCGATCTGCCCACTGAGGAACGAATCGCACGGGAACTGCGGTGCTGGGTCAGAAGGCAGGGGCGACAAGCCATGAGTCAATCGTTGGGCGGAGCGTGCGCGAACGCATGGCCGGGACAGGGCCCCCGTCGAAAGCTTGGACGGGAAGCGAGCGGCCGATGACGGCCGCGCGGACAGGGTCGGTGGCACCCGACCTCACTATCGGTGTCGTGGGACCGCATGACCTGGTCGAGCGGGTCATGCTGATGGGCCACGGCCCCACGCCGGTGCCGAGCCGGCTGGTGGCCGCGGCCTACCGGGACGAACAGGAGGCGGCCGACAAGGTCGTCCGGCTCGGGTCTGGGGTGGACGTGTGCCTGTTCGCCAGCCCGGTGCCGTACGACTTCGCCCGCAAGGCGGGCGTGCTCACCATGCCGGCCACCTACGTCCCGCTGAACGGCGCGGCGCTCCAGGGGGCGCTCCTGCGCGCCTCGCTGGACGAGCGCTTCGACCCCGCGCGGGTGAGCATCGACGTGCTCGGGCGCGCGGAGGTCGAGGAGGCGTACGCGGAGATCAACCTGGCCACCGACCAGGTCCACCTGCGGGAGGAGGCCGCCGGTCCCGGGACCCTGGCCGCCTTCCACGAGCGGCTGTGGCGGCGCGGCGCGACGACGGTCGCGATGACGTGCGTGCACGCGACGGCCGAGCGGCTGGAGCTGGCCGGCGTGCCGACGATCCGGGTGCGTCCGACCGGCGCGGCGATCCGCAGCTCGCTGCAGACCGCGGCGCTGCTCGGCGCGCACCACCGGCTGGAGGAGTCGCAGCTCGTGGTCGTCCTGGTGGACGTCCCGACGCTGCGGGAGACGCCGCGCAGGGTCACCCCGCGGTACTGGCGGGACGAGCTGAAACTCGCCCTGCACCGCGTCCTGCTCCAGGAGGCGCACCGGATGAACGCGTCGGTGTGGCCGCTGGACGACCACTCCTACCTGGTCATCGCGACGCGGGGGTCGGTCACCGCGTCCACCGAGGGGTTCCGGACGCCGCCGTTCGTCGAGCGCGTGCGCGAGGAACTGGGCCTGGCGATCGAGGTCGGCATCGGGATGGGACGCACCGCCCACGAGGCGGAGAACCACGCCCGCGCCGCACTCGCGCGCTCGCAGAGCTCGCAGCGCACCCAGGGCTTCACCCTGGACCGGGACGGGCGCGCGCTCGTCCCCGCGCCGCGCACCCCGCCGCGCTCGCAGCCCCAGGCCAAGCCGAAGGGCCTGGAGATCCTGGCGCGCCTGGCGGACAAGCTCGGCGACCAGGAGCAGCCCCTCATCGTGGACGCGGAGAACGCGGGCAAGATGCTGGGCGTCACCCCCCGGACGGCGCGCCGCCTGCTGCGCACGCTGGTCGAGGAGGGTCTCGCCTGGCCCCTGCCCCCGAACCGCACCCCGCAGCCGGGGCGGCCCCGCCAGCTCTACCGCCTCATCGTGGAGAAGCTGGGCCCGAAGACCGGCACCTGACCCGGCGAGCCGGGCTCATCATGCGCAAGGGGAGCGCTGCTGACGCGGCGCTCCCCTTCCGAATGAGAAGCCCGGCCGCCAGAGCGGCGGCCGGGCTCACCCCTCGGAGGGCGTTCTCGCGTGCGGGTCAGCGCACCGTGTAGGCGTGCGAGATCGTCTCGTCGACGGTTCCGCCGGACGCGTCGCGGGCGACGGCGCGGAGCGAGACGGCGCCCTTGCCCGGGTTGCGCAGGCGGACGACCCAGTGATCGCCGTCCCGGACCACCGGCAGCGAACGCCAGTGCGCGCCGTCGTCGTCGGACGCCTTGACGGCCAGGGAGACCACCGGCGCGGCCGGCGACGCGCCCGCCTGGTGCTCGACCCGCACGGGGATGGACACGTCCTGCCCGGCCGGGCCCTGGTTGCGGTCGTCCAGGGACGGCGAGAACCGGACGGCCATCAGGGGCAGCGGCGTGGTCGAGCCGTTCCCGGCGGAGGTGAAGGTCCAGGACGTGCGGACGCCGTTCGTCGCCTGCCACTGCGACGTGCCCACCTTGGCCTCCACGTCGAGCCGGTAGGCGCCCGCCCCGGCGGGGACCTGGAAGACGCCGCTGCCGGGTTCGGCGGTCTCGCCGAGCAGAGCGCCGTTCCGGTAGAGCCGCGTGGCCCCGGCGGACAGTTCGGAGTCGGCGAAGTTGGCTCCGAAGTGGCCGGGCCGGTCGTCGGTGAACGTCGGGACGCTCACGTCGATGACGTCTCCCTTGCGGAAGATCCACGCGGGGCGGACGGTCCCCTTCAGCGGCTTGGGCGCGGCGGCGAGCCACGGTCCCAGCACGGCCTTGAACATCGTGTCGGTGAACCGTTCGCCCGGTCGGTACTGGCGTTCGGTGGTGTACACGTAGGGCGCGCCGTCGCCGATGCCCATCAGGGTGCGGTCGAAGCGGAGACCTGGGGTCGTGGTGACGTACTCGGTGCGGACGCTCGGAACGCGGATCGCCTCCCCGAGGCTGCCGAGCGAGAGGTCGCCGAAGACGGCCCCCGCGGCGAGGACCGCCGATCCGGCGGGTCCGGAGGCTCCCGGCGCGCGGTAGGTGATGCGGCCGGTCGCCAGGTCCTCGTCCCGGTCCTCGAAGACGGGATGCTCGGGAATGCCGCCGGTCGTCGGGTGGACGAGCTTGTAGTTGTACGGGCTGGCCCCGATCCCGTGCGTCGTCACCTGGACCGGCGCGCTCCTGGTCAGACGCCGCAGCCGGTCGCCCGCGTCTCCCGACGCCACCAGGGTCGGCAGCGCGAGCTCACCGCTGGTGGACAGCCTCCTGCCGGTTCCCACCAGCAGGACCGCCCGTCCGCCCGCCCGCGCGACGTTCCGCACGCGGTCCGGGACCGGCGTGTCCCCGGCGGACGCGTCGATCACGACGAGAGCGCCCGCCGCGTCCTTGAGGTCGTCCGGCGCGCCCGCGTTGCCGTTCACCGCCTTGAGGCCGAGGACGCCGAGGAGCGAGGGTGAGGGCCGGTCGTCCGCGTCCTGGGCATAGGAGACGTCCACGGGGAACGGGGAGTCGCCTTCGACGTCGACCCGGATGAGCGGTTCCTGGAACTCGCCTTGGACCGTGAACACGAAGTCGGCAGTCGGGCCGACGACGTCCGCGTAGAGCTGGTCTCCCTGACTCAGGAACATCGAGCTGGTGTTGTACGGATAGGGCGCACCGGGCGCGGCCTTGACGGCCGTTCCGGCCATCCAGTACATCGCCCGCGCGGTGGGCCGGGCGGCGACGCCCAGCTTGACCTGGCGGGCACGACGCCCGTCCAGCGTCACGGTCATGTCCTTGTCGACGTTCACGTCCGGGTCGGAGAGGGCGAGGTAGGGCCCCTCCCGCCCGTTCTCGCCGGCCATGGCGTTCACGAAGTACCTGCCCGGCGGCACGCGCAGCTCTTCGCCCGGAGCGGCGAGCCACGTCCCGAAGTCGGGATCGTCGCGACTGGTCACGGACGCCGCGGCCTGGAGCGGCCTGCCCTGCCGGTCGAGGATCTGGACCTTCAGCCCGTGGTCGGTGGCCGCCGCCGCGCGCCGCACCGGCGCGGGAGCGCCGCCGATCCTGAACAGGTCGGGGTCGAGCTCGCGCTGGGCGGCGTCCGAGGGCAGGACGGTCAGGTCGCGGCCGTGGCCGATCTGCTGGAAGGCGATGCGGTCGCGGCCCGGCCCGGGGTCGATGCCGACGACCGAGCCGTCCTGGACGCGGACCCGGTCGCCGGTGGGCAGCCTGACCGTCCTGACGGCGGTGTGGCCGCCGGGCGCGACGGCCGCTTTAGGCGCGCTCGGCTTCGGCGCGGCCTGGGCCTGGGGCGCGAGGGGGACGATGAGTCCGGCCGTCAGCAGGACGGCCTGGGAGAGGCGCTTCACGGGATCCTCGGGCTTTCGTTGGTCCAGCCGGCGGCCAGGTAGAGGCGCGTCGAAGGGGGGACGGGCATCGTCTTCATGGCCCCTGACCTGGTCCGCACCGTCTTGGAGCCCGAGATCGTCGTCGCCAGCACCTGCGAGGTGCGGGTGTCGATGATGAGCTGCGTCCGGACCTGCCCGGCCGCGGGCGTCGAGGAGAGGTAGACCAGCGCCTTGCCCTGGCGTCCGCGAGGGTCGGCCGCCGGGCCGAGCAGCCGCACCCCGGGCACGTCGGCCAGGGCCCGGAACGCCGCGGCGCGGACCTTCGGCGGGGCGGGCTGGTCGGTCAGCAGCCCGATCAGCACTTCCACCAGGCTGTACGGCATGCCGGGCTTGGCGACGTTGCGGGCGGCGAGCGCGCGCAGCGCCTTCGGGTCGGTCGGCAGCTTCTGCAGCGCGGAGAGGGGAGGGTTGAGGCCGAGAACCGTCCCCATCAGCGGCACCCCCTTCTTCTCCTTGGTCAGTTCGGCGCCCTTCTCGCCCGGACCGGGACGGGGGTTGCGGTAGGCGGTCCAGTACTGCCCGTCGAGGGTCATCCATCGGGCGTCCACGGACGAGCCGGGACGGGCGTCAGTGGTCACGACGTGCCAGTACTTGCCGGTGGGGCGGGTCTCGGCGTGTTCGGCGGCGGTGAGCAGCACCGTCCGCACGGAGTCGCCCTGGGACGTGGACGTGGACGTGGGCGTGGAGTGCGGAACCGGGGTGCCGTCGCCGCCTCCGCCCGCGACCAACGTGGCGGCGAGCGCGCCGGCCGTGACGGTGGCGGCGAGGCCCAGTCCCCAGGCGGGTCGGAACAGGCGGCGCTTCGCGGGCCGTGCGGCCTTGGTTCCCATGCCGTCGGCCTCCCTGGCCGAGGTGTCCATGTGCGCGGTCAGTCGTGCGCGCATCCTGTCGACGCTGTCCTGTGCGGGGCCCGGCTGGGCGTCGTGGTACTTGCGCAGTGGACGCAGGTCATTCATCGTTCAGCGCCTCCAGGACGGCGCGGAGCTTGCGGCGCGCGCGGTTGACGCGGGACCCGACGGTGCCGGCGGGGACGCCCAGGGCGAGGGCCGCCTCGGCGTACGTGAGCCCGGCGAAAGCGATCAGGGTGAGTGCGGCGCGGTCGTCCTTGGACAGCCTGGCCAGGCCGCGGGCGAGCGCGGGATGCATCTGCCCGGCGGCCATCCGGTCGATCACCTGGTCGGCGTGGCCGGGCTCGGCGCCCTGCGCGCCCGTGCGCTCCATCGCCCGGTAGAACCGGGTCTCGGCGCGGCGGTGCCGCCTGATCAGGTGGGTCGCGATCCCGTAGAGCCAGGGACGGGCCTCGGAGTGCGCGAGGTCGTAGCGGTGCCGCTGGTCGAAGGCCGCCAGGAACGTGTCGGCGGTGACGTCCTCGGCGGCGGTCGCGCCGAGCCGGGCGGCGGCGTAGCGGAAGATCCGCTCGTGGTAGCGGTCGAAGATCCGCGAGAACGCCTCGGGTTCGGCGCGGGACCGTTCGATCACCGCCGCGTCGGACGGCTCGCTCTCGTCATCCGCACCGGGCGGAGCCGCCGGAGCGGGTGCGCCGGTCACGGCACCGGCCGGCCGGCGTGGCGGTGGATGGGTCACGTGCATGCTCGGGTGCCTTCCTCCGGGGAAAGATCACCACTGATTGCCCGCAGCCTCCCCCGTTTTCACGCCCGGGAGCTCGCACCTCAGTGACCTGCGTCACAGTAAAGGGGCCGTCCCGCTGACAGACGGCCCCGACGAAGCGGCGTCAGTTGCGGTGGGGGTAGGCGTGGGCCACCGCGAGGAAGGCGTCGTTCTCCTCGGGGGAGCCGATGGAGACGCGGGCGCCCTCGCCCGGGAACGGCCGCACGCTGACGCCGGCGGCGTCGCACGCGTTGGAGAAGTCCATCGTGTGGTCGCCCAGGCGGAGCCAGACGAAGTTGGCCTCGGTGGGCGGGATGGTCCAGCCGTCGGCGAGCAGGGCGTCGCGGACGCGGTGGCGCTCCTTCACCGTCTCGTCCACCCGGACGAGGAGTTCGTCGGCGGCGGCGAGGGAGGCGACGCCCGCGGTCTGCGCGATGGAGTTCACGCTGAACGGCAGGTAGGTCTTGCGGATGGCCGTGGCGACGGCCGGGTGCGCGACCAGGAAGCCGATGCGCAGGCCCGCGAGGCCGTAGGCCTTGGAGAAGGTGCGCAGCACGGCGACGTTGGGGCGGTCCAGTTCGTGGAAGAGGTCCATGCCGTCCGGGACGTCCTCGTCGCGCACGTACTCGCGGTACGCCTCGTCCAGGATGACCAGGACGTGCGGGGGCACGCGGTCGAGGAAGCGCAGCAGCTCGGCGCGGCGCACGGTGGTGCCGGTCGGGTTGTTCGGGTTGCAGACGAAGATCAGCCGGGTCCGGTCGGTGATCGCGTCGGCCATGGCGTCCAGGTCGTGCGTCTCGTCCGTCAGCGGGACCTGCACGCCGGTCGCTCCGGAAAGGCCCACGAGCAGCGGGTACGCCTCGAACGAGCGCCACGCGTAGACGACTTCCACACCCGGCTCGGCGACGGCCTCCAGCAGCATCTGCGAGACGCCCACCGAGCCGCAGCCGACCGCGATGTGCTCGGGCGTCACGCCGAACCGCTCGGCGAGCGCCTCGACCAGCGCGGTCGCGTTGTTGTCCGGGTAGCGGTTGACGTTGCGGGCCGCGTGCTCGATCGCCTTCTGGACGGACGGCAGCGGACCCTGCGGCGACTCGTTCGAGGAGAGCTTGAAGGAACGGCCCTCGGGCGAGACCACGGCCTTCCCCGGCTTGTACGCCACGAAGTGGTCAAGGACAGAGCGAAAGCGTGGAGTCGTTGCCTCGGACACCGGTTCCTCCCTCAGAACGGAGCGCGTCGAGGCCCAGCTTAGGGAGTCCCCGGCCCGGTCCGAAGAGCGAGAAGCTAGGAAACCGGTGCGTCCCGCATCATCCAGCAAACAGCGACAATGCGGACGAACTCCCAGTCCCGGGTGTCGCCCGGCCACCAGCCGCGCCGGAAGGCGTCCTCCGCGAAGCCCGACAGGTAGTCCATGAGCGCGGGCTGGGACCGGTCCGGCACCAGTCCGCGCACCTCGGCGACGTGCTGGTCCACGGCGGCCGCGAGGCCGGGCGTCTCGGTCATGCGCTCGACGCCCGCGTCCCCGATGTCGCGGACGAGCAGGCCGAGCTCCTCGAACACTTCCCCATCCATTCCTCCGAAGCTAGCAATCGAGCCGCAATGCTCGCGTCACATAACCGGCTTTCAAGCAGGTAAAACTTCTCGTCCACCCCATGCCGCGACCGCCCCGGAAGCGCCACGGAACCCTTGCCCCGCAAGGCGTTGAGGGAGTTCGGGCGGCTGAGTAAAGAAATGCGATCGCGTCCGCTCCCACCGCCATAGGCGGGAGCGGACGCGGACGTTGCCCGGAGCGGGCCGCAGGCTCGCACGACGTCGCACGCATTGGCCGCGCGGCGGGCCGGGAAGGGCGGGAGAGGCAGGTCAGGGGGTGAATTCCCGAGTGGTGAAGTGGTAGTCGAAGCGGATGAGGTCGTCGTCGCCGACGATCAGGAAGACGCGGGCCTCCCAGGCGACCCGGCCGTCCTTGGTGAGCTGGACGGTGAAGGTGACGGCGTCGTGGTGGCCGAACACGTCGCCCGCGCGCGTCACGGTGAAGCCGGCCTCGGCGACCAGCTGCTTGTAGGCGTTCGCGACGCGCTCCTCCAGTTCGGGGAGGCCGCGCCACTCGGTCTCCTCGACGCGCTCCACGGCGTCCTCGGCCCAGAGGGACGCGACGGCCTCGCGGCGGCGGACGGGGTCGGGCTCGTTCCACACGGCGACGTAACGGGTGACCAGGTCGTGCATGTCGAAGTCCATGGCGCGGACGGTAGGACGGCTCCACTGACACCTTCTGTCAGTGGAGATGGCGAGACTGCCGGGCATGCGCGCTAGCCGACTGGTGTCGATCCTGCTGATGCTCCAGACCCGCGGACGCCTGACGGCCGAGGAGCTGGCGTCCGCGCTGGAGGTGTCGGTCCGCACGGTGTACCGCGACATGGAGGCGCTCAGCGAGGCGGGCGTCCCGCTCTACGGAGAGCCTGGTCACGACGGTGGTTACCGGCTGCTCGACGGTTTCAGGACACGGTTGAACGGGCTCACCGAGGACGAGGCCGAGTCACTGTTCCTGACCGGGCTCCCGGGCCCCGCCGCCGAGCTGGGGCTCGGCGCCATCGTCGCCGCCGCCCAGTTGAAGCTGATGTCCGCGCTGCCGGACGAGCTGCGCGACAAGGCAGCATGCGTTAGCGAGCGTTTCCATTTGGACGCGCCCGCCTGGTATCGCGCTCCTGACGACACGCCGCACCTGACGGCCGTCGCGGACGCCGTGTGGGACGCCCGGCGCGTCCGGCTCGGCTACTACCGCTGGCGGACGCCGCACGAGATCGTCCGGGACGTCGATCCGCTCGGGCTGGTCCTGAAGAGCGGCCACTGGTACCTGGTGGGGCGCACGGACCGGGGTCTTCGGACGTACCGGGTCTCGCGCATCCTCGACATGACGGTGAGCGACGAGCGCTTCGAGCGTCCGGCCGGATTCGACCTGGCCGCGCATTGGGCCTCCTACCTGCGGTCTTTCGACGAGCGGCGGCTGACGCTGACCGCGACCGTCCGGCTGTCGCCGCGCGTCCTAGGGCGGCTCACCGACTTCCTGGACGACGCGTCGGCGCGCGCCGCGCGCGAGACGGCCCGTCCGGCCGGGGAGGACGGCTGGGTCGAGGTGGTCGTTCCGGTCGAATCGGCGGAGCGGGGCGTCCATGACCTGCTGCGTTTGGGGAACGACGCGGAGGTGGTCGGTCCGCCGGAACTCCGCGCGCGGGTGGCGGACACGGTCGCGGCACTTGCGCGAAGGTACTCGCCGGGCAGATAATCTACGCGAAGACTAAATGAGAGGGATCGCCATGTGGGAGTACGAGCACTCGGTGGAGACGACCGCGCCCCGCGCGGAGCTGTGGCGGCACTGGACCGACGTCGAGTCCTGGCCGAGCTGGAACGAGGACATCGTGCGCATCGAGATGGACGGCCATTTCGCGGTCGGCACCCGGATCGTCATGACGCCGCCGGAGGGCGACAAGGTGACGCTGCGGATCAGCGCGATCGAGCCCGGTGAGTCCTTCAGCGACGAGGCCGACGGCGGCGACTTCGTCATCACCACGCACCACCGCCTGACGCCGCTGCCGGACGGCCGCACCCGCGTCACCTACCGCACCGAGATCACCGGCCCGCTCGCCGACGAGGTCGGCCCGGCGCTCGGCCCGCAGATCACCGCCGACTTCCCGGACGTCCTCGCCGCCCTGGTCACCCTCGCCGAGTCCTGAGCACCGCCCCCTGAGCATCAGCCCCTCACCACAGACCCCTGAGCAGGTCCTCCGGTCGCGCGGTGGCCTGCGGGGAGGGGTGCGCTTGATCAATCAGTGAGACGTGATGTTACTGTCGGCGACAGCTTGATCACGGCAAGTGGTTCGGCTGGGTTCTGTGGTTCACGTCCGGCGGGGGCCGGGCGATGTGAGCCGCCACGCGTCATTCGGGGGGATACGCGATGAGGATGCGCCGCAGTGTCGGAGCGGGGGGCGGCGGGGCGCGCCTCCGAGGGTGGCCGGCCTGCCTGATGGCCGTCGTGTTCGCGGTGACAGGGGTGGTGGCCGCCGGACCTGCGTCGGCGGCTCACCGTCCGGCCGCCGCGGTCCCGGCCACCGACCTGGCCCTCGCCGCCGGGGAGAACATGTACGGCCAGCTGGGCACCGGTGCCGCCGGCATCGCCAGCCAGACCCTTCCGGTGGATGTGGCACTGCCCGCGGGGGTGAGGCTCACCCAGATCGCCGCCTGCCATTCCCACAGCTTGGGCTTGACCTCCGATGGCCGGGTCCTGGCGTGGGGTAACAACGGAAACGGGCAGCTGGGGGACGGAACCACCACCCAACGCCGCAGCCCGGCGCCGGTGGCGATTCCCGACGACGTCACCATCACGCAGATCGCCTGCGGCAGCTACCACAGCATGGCGCTGACCTCCGGCGGCCGGGTTCTGGCCTGGGGCAGAACCACCTCGGCCAGCTGGGCGACGGCAGCACCACCAACCGCTCCACCCCGGTGCCGGTGGCGATTCCCCAGGACGTCACCATCACCCAAATCTCCGGCGGCTCGCAGCACAACATGGCCTTGACCTCAGACGGCCGAGTCATGGCCTGGGGTTACAACAGCTACGGGCAGGTGGGAGACGGAACCACCACCCAGCGTCTCACTCCCGTGTACGCGACGCTTCCCGGAGGCGTCACCGCCACCCAGATCGACGCCGGCTACTACCACAGCCTGGCTTTGACCTCCGAGGGCCACGTGCTGGCCTGGGGCGAGAACTACTACGGAGGATTGGGTGACGGCACCACCGTCAATCGCCACAGCCCGGTGCCCGTGGCGATTCCCGACGGCGTCACCGTGACCCAGGTCAGCGCGGGCTACTACCAGAGCATGGCCTTGACCTCCGGCGGCCGGGTGCTGTCGTGGGGATTCAACGACCACGGGCAGCTGGGGGACGGCACCACCACCGACCGTCACACCCCGGGGCCGGTGGCGATTCCCGAGGGCGTCGTCATCATCCAGATCAGCGCGGGCTGGGGACATGGTCTGGCGTTGTCCTCCCACGGCCGGGTGCTGGGCTGGGGCGGCAACGAAGACGGAGAGCTGGGGATCGGCACCACCACCAACCAGCACACCCCGGTCTTCATGAAGCTGCCGGCGGGCCAAGCGGCGACCGAGGTCTCCGCGGGCTGGCGAGTCTCGTTGCTGCTGGCCGAACCGACGGGCAGCACCACCGCACTGACCGCCGAGCCCGCCCAGGCCGCTCCAGGTCAAGAAGTGAGGCTGACGGCGACCGTCACGTGCAGCCACGGCACCCCGACCGGGACGGTCACCTTCCTGGACGGTGACACCGTCATCGGGACGGCCGAACTGAACGCCGCGGGCGTCGCCACCCTCACCACCACAGACCTCGGCGAGGGCCGGCACCACATCACCGCTTACTACGAAGGCGACGGCTTCTGCCCGCCGTCCACCTCCGAAGCGGTGACGGTCACCGTCACCGAACGACCCGCGCCGGGGTGCGGCCCGGAGACGCTCAAGGTCGACAAGACCGTGGACAGGGACAAGGCGCGGGTGGGCGACAAGGTGCGTTACCGCATCCATGTCACCAACACCTGCGACGACACCTTCACCGGCGCGACGTTCACCGACGACCTGTCCGGCGTCCTGCGCAAGGGTCGCCTCCACGGCTCGATCCACGCCACGACCGGGCACATCACCCGCGCGCACGACCACTTCACGTGGACAGGTGACCTGGAGGCCGGGCACACCGCCGACATCACCTTCACCGTCGTCGCCCGCACACCCGGCGTGCTGCGCAACAACGTCACCTGGCGCTGCCGCACCACCGAAGCAGCTCGCGAGACCTGCACGGACAGCACCCGCACCAAGGTCTACCTACCGAGCACTCTCTGACAGGCGACCGCCGCCCCTCAGAGGCCCGCTCCGCCACCAAGCGGAGCGGGCCTCTGAGGGGCGGGTGGGGATTACGGGGTGAAGGTGGCTCGGGTCAGGTCGTCGGGGGTGGTGCCCGCTTCGGCGAGGAGGTCGCCGGTCGCCGACCAGATGGACGAGCGGCCGGAGGTGCGTTCGAAGCCTCCGCCGGTCGGGCCCGCGAAGGCCGCCGTGGCGACCCACACGCCGTGTTCGGCGGCGGTCCGGCGGGCACGCTCGCCGACCACGTCGGCCTCGTGGTCGAAGTGGACGACGCCGGCGACGTAGCCGTCCATGCCGAGGGCGGCGGTCTTGGCGGCGTGCTCCGGGACGCCCGTGTCGCGGCAGATGGCGAGGCCGAGTCGCCAGCCGTCCACCTCGATCACCGTGGGCTCGCCGGGGACGAAGCTCTCGATCTCGGGGCCGTGCAGATTCACCTTCGTGTAGGCGACGTGCGCGCCGGTGCCGTCCACGGCCAGGACACCGATGCCAGGGCCGGGGACGGGCGCGCCCACGAGGGCGAGCGTTCCCGTCTCGGCGCACGCGGCGATGATCGGGGCCAGGCGCTCGTCGTCGGGGGCGACCGGCTCGGCGTCCAGCTCGTATCCGGTCAGCGACATCTCCGGGAAGACGACGACGCGCGCGTCCGCAGCCCGGACGGCCTCCGCGTGGGCTTGCGCGTTCGCCGCCACGTCGTGGGCGACGCACCTGGGCTGCGCCACCGCGATGCTCAACGCCTGCCGCACTCCGGCCTCCCTCGCATCGGGTTCCAAGATCACCTTATGTGGCGGCGGGCGCGGCAGACCAGACGGTTTCGCTCACCGGCCCCGCGCGGGCGGGAGTCCGGCGGCGTCGGGCGGGTCGGGGAGGGCCAGGCACAGGGCGTCGAGCGCGGCGGCGTAGGCGTGCTCGGACGGGGTGCCGTAGCCGACCACCAGGCCGTCGCGAAGAGGCGCGGTGCTGGCGGGGTGGCGATACGCGCCGAGGCCGTCCAGCGCCAGCCCTTGGCGGCGGGCACCGTGCAGGGCCGCGGCTTCGGTTCCTGGCGGGAGGTCGAGGACGGCGTGCAGCCCGGCGGCGATCCCGCTGACCTCGATGTGCGGGGCGCGTTGGGCGAGGACGGCGACCAGGCGGTCCCGGCGACGGCGGTAGATCCCGCGCATGCGGCGCACGTGCCGGTCGTACGCGCCGGACGCGACGAGGTCGGCGAACGCGAGCTGGTCCACGACGCCGGTGACCAGTTCGCGGTCGCCCTTCGCCTCGGCCACTCGGCCGGCGAGGCGACCCGGCAGGACCATCCAGCCGACGCGGAGCGCGGGCGACAGGCTCTTGCTGGTCGAGCCCATGTAGACGACGTGGTCGGGGTCGAGCCCCTGGACGGCCCCGACGGGCTCGCGGTCGTAGCGGAACACCCCGTCGTAGTCGTCCTCGATGACCAGGCCGCCGTTCGCCCGCGCCCAGTCCACGACCGCCGCCCGCCGCTCGGGACGCAGGGGGCCGCCGGTCGGGTACTGGTGCGCCGGGGTGAGCAGGACGGTGTCAGCGCCCGTCGCGGGAAGGTCCTGGACGCGCGCTCCCCCGGCGTCCACTTCGAGCGGGATCGTGGCGTGGCCGGCGCGTTCGATGACGGAGCGGTGGAAGGACAGGCCGTACGCCTCCACGGCGACCGGCCCGTCCAGAATCGCGGACAGCAGTTCCAGGCCGTGCGCGAAGCCCGAGCAGATGACGATCCGGTCGGCCCGCGTCCGGACGCCCCGGGCGCGGGCGAGGTACTCCACGAGCGCCTCGCGCAGTTCGCGCCTCCCGCGCGGATCGCCGACGCCGAACGCCTCGTTCGGCGCGGCGGCGAGCGCGCGCCGCACCGAGGCCGTCCAGTCGGCGCGCGGGAACGCGGCGGCGTCCGGCGAGCTGGGCTGGAGGTCGTGGACGGTCCGAAGGCGGCCCTTGGGGGCGAGCGGGCGGGCCTGCCGCAGGGGTTGCGCGCGGCGCGCGACCCGCGTCCCGGAGCCCTGCTTGGCCGTCAGCCATCCCTCTTCGACGAGTTCGGCGTACGCCTCGGCGACAGTATTGCGCGAGACGCCCAGGTCCACCGCGAGGGTCCGGTAGGGCGGCAGCCGACTCCCGGGCGCGAGCCGTCCGGACCGGATCGCCTCGCGCAGCGCGTCCATCAACCGGGCGCGCAGGCCGCCCGTCCCGGTGAGGTCGAGATGCAGGTCGCTGCCCGTCCCCGCCCTCCCGGAGGGGACGGTCGGCGGGCGTCGGCCGGCCATGGCTCCCCCCGAGAATTGACCCAAGATCCTCGCGCCAGAATGCACCATCCGGGGGGTGCGTTGCGAACCTAGATTGACGGCATGACAGCGGTACGGATCCCCGAACGCATGAACTTCTCCCAGGTCGCGCCGAAGGTCTTCAAGGCCGTCCTCGCCCTGGACGCCGCCGCCCGCGACGGCCTCGACCCGGTCGTCGTCGAGCTCGTCCAGATCCGGGCGTCGCAGCTCAACAGGTGCGCGTACTGCATCGACTACCACACGGGCGACGCGCGCAAGGCGGGCGAGACCGAGGAGCGGATCTACCAGCTCAGCGCCTGGCACGAGTCCAGCCTCTACACCGCCGAGGAGCGCGCCGCGCTGGCGCTCACCGAGGCCGTCACGCTGCTCCCGCAGGGCGTCCCCGACGAGGTGTACGCCGAGGCCGAGACCCGGTTCGGTGAGAAGGGACTGGCTCAGCTCATCGCGCTGATCTTCACGGTCAACGCCTGGAACCGGATGAACGTCACCACCCGCAAGATCCCCGGCACCGTCTAGCCGGACCGACCCCACCCCCGCACACGGGCGGCGGCCGGACACCCCCGGCCGCCGCCCGTTCTCCTTCCTATACTCGAACAGGCATTCGAACTGGAGAGTCGGCATGACCGCCCTTGCCCCGTCCTCGACCTCCCCCGGACGCTCGGCCGTCAGGGGGTGGCTCGCCGTCGCCGCCGTGACGATCGGCGTCTTCGCCCTGATGACCTCCGAACTGCTCCCCGTCGGGCTGCTCACCCCGGTCGGCTCCGCGCTGAAGGTGTCCGAGGGGACCGCCGGCCTGATGGTCAGCGTCCCCGGCCTGGTCGCCGCGTTCTCCGCACCGCTCGTGACCGTCGCCACCGGACGGATCGACCGGCGGATCGTCCTCGCCGTCCTGGTCGGGATGGTCGGCGCGGCGAACCTGGCGTCCGCGTTCACCAGCGAGTTCGCCGTCGTGCTCGCCGCGCGCTTCCTCATCGGCATCAGCGTCGGCGGCTTCTGGTCCCTCGCCGGGGGCATCGCGCTGCGACTGGTCCCCGAACGGCAGGTCGCGATGGCCACCGCCGTGATCTTCGGCGGCGTGGACACCGCGTCCGTCCTCGGCGTGCCGTTCGGAACGCTGATCGGCGACCTGTCCGGGTGGCGCGTCGCGTTCGCCGTCGTGGGCGGCCTCGGGCTGCTGTCGCTGGTCCTGATGGTCGCGCTGATGCCGAACGTCGCGCCCGAGCGGACGATCCGGTTCGGCGACCTGCCGCGCGTGCTGCGCGGGAACGCCGCCGTCCGCGTCGGGATCGCGATGACGTTCCTGGTCGTGACCGGCCATTTCACGGCCTACACCTTCGTCCGGCCGCTGCTGCTGGACGACGGGGTGGAGCACTCGATGATCAGCGCGCTGCTGCTGGCCTTCGGCGTCGCCGGGATCAGCGGCAACTTCATCGCCGGGGCGCTCATCGGCAGGCGGCTGCGGCAGACCGCCCTCGGCATCGCGGTCGTCATCCCGGCCGCGATGCTGCTGCTGACGCTGAGCGGCGTCGGCGTTGTCACGGCCGCCGCGATCCTGGTCCTGTGGGGCCTCGGTTACGGGGCCGTCTCCGTGACGTTCCAGACCTGGATTCTGAAGGCCGCACCGGACGACACCGAGGCCGCGTCCTCGCTGTACGTCTCGATGTTCAACCTGTCGATCGCCCTCGGCGCGCTCTTCGGCGGCCTCGCGGTCGACCACGTCGGGACGGGCAGCGTGCTGTGGATCGGCGGCGGACTGACCGTCCTCACCGTCCTGCTGCTCACCGCCCGGCCCGGCGGACCGGAAGCCGCGAAGACTACGCCTTGAGCCGGTCGAGCAGCTCCGCGAATCCCGGACGGGTCACGTGCAGATGCGGCCCGTCCGGATCCTTGGAGTCCCGAAGCCCGACCTCCGGAGCCAGCGCAGCAACCTCGACGCACTGGCCGCCCTCAGCTCCAGAGTGACTCGACTTTCGCCAGAGAGCGGTCACCTGTACGCACTCGCCGCCTTCTCCGCCGGAGTAGCTCGACTTGCGCCACGTCACATCGAGATGGTTCACAGAGCCTCCAGGAGCGCGCGGATCGTCTGCTCGGTCTTACCCACCGAGTACGCATCACTTCGGGTCAGATCGAACGTTACCCGCATACGGTGAAGCGTCCTTGGGTCCGGCACGAGATGCCCGTAGCCGAATCCGGCCTCCGTCCAACCGACCGGACTTCCCTCGAAGTAGTCGAGCAGGGCATACCCGCTGGATACGGCGATGCCCAGGCCGTTCGGGACGACCTCGATGCAGACATTGAGCATTTTGCTCATCTCGATGAGATGCGCGAGCTGCGGACCCATGACCCGCGCACCGCCGACCATCTCTCGCAGCGCCGCTTCCCTGACCAGGGCCACGAGCAACGGCGGGGCATCACCTCGCAGCTTCTCCTGCCGCCGCATGCGGGTCTCCACGGCCTTTTCGAGCTCCTCCCCCTTGTGCATGCGCCCGATGATGTGTCGCGCGTATGCCTCCGTCTGAAGCAGGCCAGGGATGTTGCTCGGATCGTAGGAGTGGATAATCGCGGCCTGCTCCTCCTGAAGGATGTACTGGTCGAAGCGCGCGGGCAGGTGCATCTCGCGGCTGATCTGGTGGCACTGCTCCTCGAAGAAGTCCACCTCGTAGAACTTGTCGAGGCGCTGGCTGACGTCCTCGCCGGGGAGCCTGCGGAGGGTCTCGATGGCGGAGATGAGTTTTCCGGACACGATGCAGGCGCGGCCGACCTCGGCCTGGCTGTGTCCGGCGGCCGTACGAAGCCGCTTGAGCCTGCGGGCGTAGACCGCCCACGCGCTCTCGTGCGGGTTGAGGACGTGGCATTCGCTCTGCTTGTCGGGCATGTCGTGGCTCCTTTGCTACACCGACCCCGTGGCAGCGAACACTCTTCCGACCGGCACTCCGAGTCGGGAGAGTAGTGGTGGGATCACGCACAGTTCCTACTCCCCCGACCTCGGAGGGTGCCGATGTGTGACGACACGACTCGCATCTGTGACCGTAGCCTCGATTCTCCGGTTGAGATAGCCCGTTTGGCGAAACGGACCAGGCTTCTCGCGCTCGCCGGTGGGCTCGACGACATCGGCCTGCGGGCACGGCTCGTCGAGAACGTCCTCAAGCCGACCGTCCTGCGTTGCTGGGACCCGGACACGATGGGCCGCACGGTCAGCGTGACCTGCGAGCGCTCGCCGGACGGCCGCTGGCGGTTCTGGCTGTATCCGGGCGCGCAGCCGCTCGGCGACGTCCATCCGTTCCCGGCCGCGCAGCCATTCCCCGGCGCACAGCCCGCCTCTGGCGTGCAGCCCGTCCCCGGCGTGCAGGCGTTGGGCGTCGTGGCGCCGCTCGGCGACGCGAGGGCGCTGGGCGGCGCGATGTTCCTGGGCGACGCGCAGGACGTCCGCGAGCCGGACGACGCGCTCGACGCGGCGCGCGCGATCGGGGCGGTGCTGGCCCGATGGTCCTGAGGAGAGGGCCGCTCGTCCGGCCGTCCGACCTGGACGCGTGGCGGGCCCGCCGCCTGCTCTACCGTCTCGGCCGCGACCTGCGGGAACGCGGCTGGCGGGCCGATCCGCGCACGTTCGAGTTCCCGCCGATGCTGCGCGTCCGGGCGCCGGAGATGGCCTCGGTGGGCGAGACGGTCACGGCCGTCCGGCACGTGGACGGCTGGTGGTTCCGCACGTCCGGCGGGCGGAACATCCAGCACGCCACCGACACCGCGTCCGCCGCGAGGACGATCGACGCGCTGCTGCGGCCCTGGCTCGACGCCATCGAGCGGCAGCGCTGAGCGCGGACGTCAGCCGGTGTGCTTGGCGACGAAGCCGGCGACGGCCTCCTGCATCTGCGTCAGGCCGGGCTCTTCCATCGGATAGTGGCCCGCGTTGTCGAGCATGACCGTCTCGACGGGCACCTTGGTGATGCGGGCCAGGAAGGGCTCGCTCAGGTGGAGCGGCGTCCAGCGGTCCATGGCGGGCTGGGTCAGCAGGACCGGGCACGCGTCGAAGTCCTCGGGCTCGACGGCGGGCGTGTAGTTCATGTACGCGTCCAGGAACCGGAGGCTGACCTTGCTCGCGGCGGACGTCCGGTCCCTTCTGAACACCTTCATGGCGAGGGGGTCGTTGGCGAGCGCGGACATCTTCGACGCCAGGCTCATCGGGTACTTCACCGGCGCGAGCGGCGTCCGGGCGAGCCGTTCGATGACCGGCGCGCCGACACGGGCGGTCAGCTTGTCGTGCGCCGTCTCGTCCCGCACCCTCGGGTCGCGCTGGTCGAGGAAGGCCATGCCGACGATGCCCGCGAGCGTCCCGCGCGGCGCTTCGGCGGCGACGTGGTAGGTGAGCATGCCGCCCGCGCTCTGCCCGTACAGCACGATCGGCCGGTCGTCGCGGGCGCGCTCGTGCGACAGGAAGTCCACAACCAGAGCGACCCAGTCGTCATAGGTGAAGGTGGTGGCCTCCTTCACCTGCGTGAGGCCGAAGCCGAGGTTGTCCGGGGCGACGGTCTCGTATCCCATCTGCGCCAGCGGCGCGCCCAGGATGAGTGACATCTGGCGGCCGTTGGTGCCGAGACCGTGCAGCAGGACGACCTTGGCCTTCGCGTCCGGCTTGGGATAGCGATCGAGGTGGACGCGGTGTCCGCGCCAATCCCAGAAGTCCTCCTCGGGCGCGGTCCCGTCCGTCAGCCGCAGCCGCTCAGGCAGCCGATTCTGCAGGTCACGCCATGCGCGCTGGTCTCGATAGAACGCGGGCTTCCCACTCATCATGCTGCCTTTCCGACGCGGCGTCGCCCGTGCGCGGTCCGAGGCCGCCGAGTTCCGGACGACCGCCCGAGTAGGCGGTGATCACGCCGGGCTGCTTTCACCCCGGGTCTACCCGGCACATCCCGAGCCTCACCCGTCGCTCCGCGCGAAGGCCGCGATCCCGTCCATACCCGGGTCGTAGCCGTCGGAGGTGTCGACGTCGAGGGTCGGGACGTTCATCTCGACCGGGACGAACTCGTTCTGGAACGTCAGCGAGTGGTCGGCGTGGGCTCGGCGGTGGCCGTCCGCGTCCAGGCGTTGCGCGACCCGCTCTCTGCCGACGTCCTCTGGCGCACCGCATCGGATGATGCGGACGTCGGCCAGCTCTTGGAGGGCCGTCAGGCGCGGGTTCCACACCTTGTCCTGGAACGCCGCCTCGGCGACGACCGTGCATCCGGCGGTCAGCATCAGCCGGAGGACGTCGAAGAAAAGGTCGGTCGCCTGGCGCGTCATCGTGTCACCGGGTTCGGCACAGTACTCGGCGTCCGCGAGCACCATGCCCTGCTTGATCTCGTCGCGGAGCACCGCCGGACACCCCAGCACCCGCGCCAGCTCGTGCGCCAGCGTCGTCTTGCCGACACCCGCCGGCCCGCTCACCACCACAAGAACGACTCGTCCCATCCCGGCAGGCTAGTCCGGCCCCACCACCCCTGACGATCACATTCCGTTCTGATGTGAGTACGCTATGCAGTGATCTTGCTGTTCTCCGCTGGCGCGTCCAGAGGAGTCCGGCCATCGGATCGGCATCGGGGGGATGCGCGATGAGTAGTGGACAGGCCGGCCGATCCGTGCCCCGGCACAGCCGCCGGGCACCTTGGCGCAGATCACGGGCCCTTTGGGGGCGAGGTGTGCTGGCCGTGCTGGTGGCCGCCGCGTGCGTGGCCGGGGGCCAGGCGGTGGCGCAGCGTCCGGCGTCCGCGGCTCCGCCCACCGACCTCGCCCTCGGCACCGGGTACAACCGCTATGGCCAGATCGGCGACGGCACCACCACTGACCGGCATGCCCCGGTTCCGGTGGCACTGCCCGCGGGCGTGACCGTCACCCAGATCTCCGCCGGTCAGCACCACAGTCTGGCGCTGACGTCCGACGGCCGGGTCCTGGCCTGGGGGCGCAACAACTACGGTCAGCTGGGCGATGGGACGGCGACCCAGCGCACCATCCCGATCGAGGTCCATCTGCCCTCCGGCGTCACCGTCAGCCAAATCTCCGCAGGACACACTCACAGTCTGGCGCTGACGTCCGACGGCCGCGTCCTGGCCTGGGGCCAGAACAACGTCGGGCAGCTCGGCGACGGCACCACCACCAACCGCTACAGCCCGGTCGACGTGCATCTGCCCCCCGGCGCCATCGTCACCCAGGTCTCCGGCGGATCGCAGCACAGTCTCGCGCGGACCTCCGACGGCCGCGCCCTGGCCTGGGGGAACAACAACAGCGGACAACTGGGAGACGAAACGACGACCCACCGCCACAGCCCGGTCGAGGTGCACCTGCCGCCGGGCGCGGCCGTCGAGCAACTCTCCGCCGGATCGAGCTTCAGCCTGGCGGTGACGGCGGACGGCCGAGCGCTGGGCTGGGGAAGCAACACCTTCGGAAGGCTGGGAGACGGAACCACCACCGCCCGCCACAGCCCGGTGTACGCGCACCTGCCGTCCGGGGTCGCCGTCACCCAGATCGATGGCGGCGTGGAACACAGTCTCGCGGTGACCTCGGACGGCCGGGCACTGGGCTGGGGAAGCAACGTCCAGGGGATGCTGGGGGACGGCACCACCACCACCCGCCACAGCCCGATCTATGTGCATCTCCCGTCGGACGTCACGATCACTCAGATCTCCGCCGGGTGGGGCCACAGCATGGCGGTGGCCTCGAACGGGCGGGCCTTCGCCTGGGGCTACAACGGCTACGGACGCCTCGGGGACGGCACCACCGTCGATCGCCACACCCCGGTGCTCGTGGCCCTGCCCGCCTACACGGTGGCGACCGCCGTCGACGCGGGCAGCTACCATTCCCTGCTGCTGGCCGAACCGTACGGCAGCCGGACCTCGCTGACCGCCGAGCCCACCCACGCCGCGCCCGGTCGGGAGGTCACCCTGACCGCGACCGTCACCTGCGCGTTCGGCGACCCGGCCGGCACCGTCACCTTCGTGGACGACGACGACCGGGTGATCGGCACCGCCGAAATCGACGCCGCCGGCGTCGCCACCCTGAACACCACGGGCCTGGACGAGGGTGAACACCACATCACCGCCCACTACGAAGGCGACGCCGTCTGCCCGCCGTCAACCTCCAACACCGTCCGGGTCACCATCAGCCCCGAACCCGCGCCCGGGGTCGCCAGCCTCCACCTGTCCAAGGAGTTCGACTCGTTCGTGAAGCCGCAGGGCGGACACAAGATGACGCACAAGCACGGACGTCACGGGCACCGGGATCACGCGCGCGGCGCCCGGATGACGCTCGCCGCTTGGCACGACCACGACGCCATCCGCTACCGGTTCGTGGTGACCAACGACGGCGACGTCCCGATCGACGCGATCACCATCCACGACTCCCTCATCGGAACCATCACCTGCTCGTCCCACACCGTGGAACCCGGGCAGTCGGTCACGTGCCACGGCGTCCACAAGGTCACCGGCGAGGAGAAGTCCCGCGGCTACGTCGACAACACCGCCACCGCCACCGGCACCCGCCAAGACGACGGAGAGACTGTCACCTCCAACGAGGCCCGTCTGAGAGTGGACATCACCTACGCCTGAACGACCCGCGCTCGCCGCCCCCACCGGTGGGGGCGGCGAGCGCGTCGCGTTCAGCGGCTCGTCGGTGGTGCAGGCTCATGCGCGGACCAGCGTGACCTTGCGTCCGGCGGGCGACTCGACGGCTTCGACCGAGACGCGGTCGGCGACCGGCGGGGCGTCTTTGCGGCGGTCGAACACGATCAGCGTTCCGGTGTCCAGGCCGAGGCTGTCGAGATAGCCGTCCAACTGCTCCAGGCCGTCCGGCACGGGATCGCCCTTGTCGGTGCGGACCTTGAGCTCATACGCCGACCACTGCATCGCGCGGTGGCCGTCCTCGTCGATGTACGGCTTGCGGATGGTGAGGTCGAGACGCTTGCGGCCGAGCGCGTACTCGCGGTCGATGAAGCCGCCGCCGTTCACCACACGCTGCAGGAACGCCATGAAAGTGAGGTGACAGGCGGCCTCGTGGTAGGTGTGGCGGTTGTCCAGAATCTCCGCGTTCACCTTCCAGAAGGCGATGAACTCCCGGAGCAGCCTGTCGGTGTCCAGGCGGCCGTCCGGCAGGAGGAAGGTTCGCGGCTCGGCGACGATCCTGTCCTGGAGACGCCGGGACAGGAGCCGGATGATCACCTCCTGGTAGATCGGGTTGGAGATCTGCAACGGCCTCGACCGGGTGACCAGGCCGAGGTCCCGCACGTACGCGAGGTCGTCGTCGTAGGTGTCGTCATCGGACTGGACGTCCCCACCCGTGATCATCGGTTCGATCATGCGCTGCACGCGGGGCTCGTGCACGCGCGAGACCAGAGAGTCCAGATGGGTGTCGCGCCGGCGGATGAGCCGTTCGACCGCCTGGTCCATCAGGTCGTCGGTGATCGGCTCGGACGCGGGGACGCCCATGACCTCGATGACCTCCCTGGCCAGGGCGTTCACCAGCCACGGCTGTCCCTGACTCGCCTCGAACGCCCGCTGGACGGCGGGGGCCTCGAAGACCTGCCCCGTCGCGTCGGTGTGCTGGCCGTACAGCTCGGCGACCTCGTCGAACCCGAAGTCGCCCACCCGAAGCGCCGCGACGCTGATGTTGAACGGGCTGGCCGTACCCAGGCGGGACGGGTCCCCGCCCGCCGCCGCCTTGTAGTCACGGACGTTCCGCATCCCACAGAGCACCACCGAATGCGGGAAAGGCGTCACGGAGGACGTGGCGCCGTCGCGTAGCTGGCCGAGCACCTCGATGAGCACGGAGCCGGTCAAGGAGTCGATCTCGTCGAAGAGCAGCACCAGAGGCAGCGGACTGCGCTTGGCCCACGCCCTGAGCCCCCTGAAGATCAGGCGGCCGGGCGGCGACGCAGGCCAGGGGTCGGGAGGCCGGCACTCGACGGGAACCCCGAAGTCTTCGGCAGCGTCCGCGAGGGCCGTCAGAAGGCGTTCTTCGGCAACGCCGATGTCCTCCACCGTCTTGATCGTCTCGCAGGAGAACCGCACCGCGGCGTACCGCCCCGTGGCGTTGAGTGCCTGGGTCAGCAGCGTCACGGTGGTCGTCTTGCCCGACTGCCGGGGAGCGTGGATCACGAAGTACTTGCCCTGTTCGGCGTACCTCTGGGCTTCCGGCAAGCGGCCGAGCGGGTCGAGCATGTAGTGCTCGCCCGGCTTACACGGACCTGTGGTGTTGAACTCCTTCACGCTTAGCACACTATCGGTCACACATTGGATCTGTGGGCACTTCGGACGTCAGGGGCGGGATCGCCACTCGGAGGCGAGGAGGCCGTAGAGCTCGTCGTTGTGGAACTCGCCGTTGGCCCAGAAGGAGCCCCGCAGAGTGCCCTCGTGGGTGAAGCCGTTGCGTTCCGCGGCGGTGCGCATGGCGACGTTGTCGGTGAGGGTCTCCAGGGCGATGCGGTTGAGGCCGCGGATCTCGAAGCCGTAGTGGCAGAGGGCGCGGACGACGTCGGTCGCGAAGCCCTTGCCCCGCGCGGACGGAAGCAGCGTCATGCCGATGTGGGCCGAGCGGTTGTGCAGGTCGATGCCCCACAGGATGGCCGCGCCCGCGAGTTCGCCGGACGCCAGGTCCACGACGGAGAAGTCGGCGGCGGCCGGGTCCGGGGGCTGGACGGCGAAGGGCGACGCCTCCGCGCCGAGCGGGGTCCACGGACGGGTGTCGGCGCGGGAGCGTGTCTCGACGTCGTTGTAGAGCTCCTCGTGGAGCAGCGGCACGTCGTCCGCGTGGCGGGCGCGCAGCCCGGTCTTCTCGCCTCGGATCATGCTCCTTGCTACCCGAGACGGCGCTAGTTGATCAAGAGGCGGTGCTGTGCACGCGGGTGAGGACGACGCCCAGGACGCGGGACTTGCGGACGGGCCCGAAGTGGCGGGAGTCCCAGCTCGTGGGCCGGTTGTCGCCCAGCACCACGATCGTTCCCCGGGGGACGGTCGTGGTGTCCAGGGGCTTGCCCTCGGGGGCGGCCCACTCCTCGTGGAGCGGGTCGCCGGGGAGGGCGACGGCGCGTTTCAGCAGCAGGACGTCGTGCGGGTCCGAGCGCAGAAGGGTGATCTGGCCCCGGCGGACGTGCCGGGTGCGGCGGATCAGGACGCGGTCGCCGGAGCGCAGGGACGGTTCCATGCTGTCGCCGTCCACGGTGGTGAGGATCAGCGTCCGGCGGGCGGCGACGGCCGAGGCCGCCACCGCGGCCAGGGCGACGACCGTCCCGAGGGCGAGGGTGCTCCGGGTCATGAGTTCACCTCCTGGTAGCCGCTGGCCTGGAGCCGGAACAGCCGGGCGTAGCCGCCGTCCGCCTCCAGGAGCGAGTCGTGCGTGCCCTGCTCGGTGATGCGGCCGTCCTCCAGGACGACCACCCGGTCGGCGTCGCGGACGGCGCTGAGGCGGTGCGAGATGAGCAGGCTGGTGCCGCCGCGCCGGTGTTCGCGCATGAGCGTGTGGACCTCGTGTTCGGCTTCGGGGTCGAGGCCGGAGCTCGGCTCGTCAAGGATCATCAGGTCGCGGTCCTCGCGGACGAGGGCGCGGGCGAGCGCGAGGCGCTGCCACTGCCCGCCGGACAGCACGACCCCGGACGTGGCGTCGCCGTCCCCGTCGAGCGCGAACATCCTGGTCAGGGGCGTGTCGTAGCCCTTCGGCAGGGCGGCGAGGCGGTCGTGGACGCCGGCGCGGCGCGCGGCGCGTTCGAGGCGGGACGGGTCGTCCAGGGCGGTGAGGTCGCCGACCGCGATGTTGTCGCGGGCGGACATCTCGTAGTTCATGTGGTCCTGGAAGACGGCGCTGACGCGGTCGCGCAGCTTCTCCGGCGGGATGTCGCGGATGTCCTCGCCGTCCCAGAGGATGCGGCCGCGCACCGGGTCGTACATCCGGCACAGGAGCTTGACGAGCGTGCTCTTGCCCGCGCCGTTCAGGCCGACGAGCGCGACGGCGCGGCCGTGCGGGATGGTCAGGTCGAGGCCGCGCAGCACCCACGGCAGGTCGTCGCCGTAGCGGAACCAGACGTCGCGGAACTCGATGCCCCGGCGCAGCGGCGGCGCCTCCCCGGTGACCGCGCGGGGCAGGTCGGACGGGGCGCGGTGG
>NZ_JBFAOF010000015.1:0-27646 GCF_040675125.1 Spirillospora sp. NPDC049652
GCTCGTCGGCCTCGTGCTGTTCGTCGCCGGGTCACTGGCCTGCGCGGCCGCCGGGAACCTGGCGCAGCTCGTGGCGTTCCGGATCGTGCAGGGGGTGGGCGCGGGCATCCTGGACCCGCTGGTCATGGTGATCCTGGCGCGCGGCGCGGGGCCCGCGCGGGCCGGACGGGTCATGGGGATCATGGGCGTGGTGCTGTCGCTCGGGCCGGTGATCGGGCCCGCCGCCGGCGGCCTGGTCCTGGACGGCCTCGGCTGGCGCTGGATGTTCCTGATCAACCTGCCGATCGGCGCGGTGGCGTTCCTCCTCGCGCTGCGCGTGGTCCCGCGCGACGAACCGGACGCCGACGCCCGGCGCCTCGACCTGCCCGGTCTCGTCCTGCTCGGCCCGGGGTTCGCGGCCGTCCTGCTCGGACTGTCGCGCGTCGCCGGGCCGGACCGCGCCGACGCCTGGGTCCCGTTCGCGGCCGGCGCCGTGCTGCTCGGGGGCTACGGCGTGCGCGCGCTGACCGTCCGGCGCACTCCTCCCCTGCTCGACCTGCGGCTCTTCACCCGCTCGGCGTTCAGCGCCAGCGTCGCCATCATGTCGCTGTCGGGCCTGGTGACCTTCGGAATGCTGTTCCTGCTGCCGCTCTACTACCAGCAGGCCCACGGGCACGGCGCGCGCGTCGCGGGCCTGCTGATCGCACCGGTCGGACTCGGCGCCTCGCTGGCCATGCCGTTCGCCGGACGGCTCTCCGACCGCGTGGGGTCGCGTGCGCCGGCCCGCTGCGGAGCGCTGCTCGCCGTCGCGGCCATCGTCCCCATGGCGTGGCTCGGCGCGCGGACGCCGGAGGTGTGGAGCGGGCTCGCGGCGTTCGCCGCCGGGATCGGCATGGGCCTCATGGCCGCGCCGACGATGGGCGCGCTCTACCGGACGCTGCCGCCCGAACTCGTGGCGCAGGGCAGTTCGGCGCTGTACATGCTGAACCAGCTCGGCGGGTCGCTCGGGATCGCCGCGGTCGCGGTCATCATGCAGCGGTCGGACGGCGCGGTCCCCGGCGTCCACCACGGCGTCTGGCTGCTCGCGGGCGGGTTGCTCGCCGCCGCCGCGATCACCGTCCTGCTTCCCGGACGGCCCGCGCCGCCATCCGCGAATCCGCGGGCCGAGCGCGCGACGGAGGCTCAGGTCTCCTGACCGTCCGCCCGGTGGCGAAACCCTGATGCCATGTGACGGCGGGCTGCTTGGAGGGGGTGCGGCCGGATGTGCTCACGGCCGCGCCCCGCCCAGGTAGGACGGCTGTGACGGCGGTCCTAGGCCGGGCCTAGGACTCATCGGATGAGTCGCGGCGCGCACTAAGCCTCTCCTAGGCCGTCCGAATAAGGCGTCATCCCCATGTGGACCCCGGGGTCTTAGGGCGAATCTATAGATGTCGGCAGGGACCTGCCGGCGAAGAAGAGGAGACCGAAGATGTTGCACCACTCGTTCACCCAGGGCATCGCCAACCAGCGCGTAGCGACGTGGCGCTCGGAGGCCAAGGCCAACAAGCGCGCGGCGAAGGCCAAGGAGAAGGCGCGTCAGCGGTGACCGCCGCGGCCAATCGGCCGGCGCCCCCTGAACAGGACGCCTGTACCGACGACAAGAGGCCCTCACCACCGTCCGGTGGCGAGGGCCTCTCCCTTTTCACACGGTCGCGGCGGCGAGCGGCTCACGCCCGCGGATCAGGTCCGCGGCGCGCTCCGCGATCGCGATCGTCGGCGCGTTGGTGTTCCCGCGCGGCACGGACGGCATGACCGACGCGTCCACCACCCGCAGTCCCTCGATCCCCCGCACGCGCAGTTCCGGATCGCACACCGACGACTCGTCCCCGCCCATCGCGCACGTGCTCGTCGGGTGGAACAGCGTCGCGACCTCGCGCCGGACGTACGCCTCGATGTCCTCATCCGACACGGCCTGCTCGCCGGGCGCGTACTCCCCCGCCACCAGCGACGCCAGCGGCCCCGTCGCGGCGATCTCGCGGGCCTGCCGGACGCCCGCGACCAGGATGTCCAGGTCCGCCTTGGCCGCCAGGTAGGCCGGGTCGATCAGCGGCTTGGCGTACGGCGACGCCGACCGCAGCGTGAGCGCGCCGCGGCTCTCGACCGCGACGGCCGTGGCGAACACCGACAGCAGCCGCTGCGACGACTCGACCAATCCCTGCTTCACGAACGGCGTGGGCAGCACGTGGTACTGCAGGTCGGGCGCGGGCAGGCCGTCCACGGTCCGCGCGAACCCGCCCGCCTCGGCCACGTTGGACGCGTAGGGCCCCCGCCCGAACGCCTGCCACTGCGCGAACTTCAGCGGGCTCGGCAGCTCGAACAACGCCTTCACGCGCGGCGTCGCGAACATGACGTTCACGAACGGGTGGTCCTGCAGCCCCTGGCCGACCGGCGCGTCCACGACCACGTCGATGTCGTGTTCCCGCAGGTGGTCGGCCGGGCCGATGCCGGACAGCATGAGCAGCTGCGGGCTGTTCACCGCCCCGCCGGACAGCAGCACCTCGCCCTCCGCGCGCACCGTGACCGTCTCGCCGCGCACCTCGTAGGTCACGCCGACGGCCCGGCCGTCCTCGATGACGAGCCGTGTGACCAGCGCGTCCGTCACGACGGTCAGGTTCGGACGCTCCAGGGCCGGACGCAGGTACCCGGCCGCCGTGGACCATCGCCGCCCCTGCTTGTGCGTCACCTGGTAGTAGCCGACACCGTCCGGCTCCGCGCCGTTGAAGTCGCGGTTCTCCGCCAGCCCGGCCGCCCGCGCCGACCTCACCCAGGCGTGCGACAGCGGGTGCGTGTACCGGCGGTCCTCCACGTGCAGCGGGCCGCCGACGCCGTGGAACTCCGACTCGCCGCGCGCCTGGTCCTCGGACCGCCGGAAGTAGGGCAGCAGGTCGGCGTAGCCCCAGCCGGCGCAGCCGTGGGAGTCGCGCCAGGTGTCGTAGTCGTACCGGTGCCCGCGGATGTAGATCATCGCGTTGGTGGACGACGAGCCGCCGAGCGTCCGGCCGCGCGGCCAGTACACGCCGCGCCCGTCCGCGTTCTCCTGCGGGACGGTCGTGTAGTCCCAGTCGTAGGGGCCCTTGATCAGCGACGCCACCGCCGCCGGGATGTGGATCTCCACGGCGTCGTCCGGCGGCCCGGCCTCCAGCAGCAGCACCCGGGTGCCCGGGTCCTCGCTCAGCCGGTGCGCGAGCACGCAGCCCGCGCTCCCGGCGCCAACGATGATGTGGTCGTACGTCACAGCCGCCTCCGCGCAAGGGGGTCAGAGCAGGCAAGGTAAGTGAGAACCTACAGAACCAGACTCGGTGCCCCGGTGGATAGGCTCGGCGGCATGGCGAAGAACAGGGAGACCCCCGTCGTGCTGTCGCGCATCTACACCCGGACGGGCGACGACGGCACCACCGCGCTCGGCGACATGTCCCGCACCAGCAAGACCGACCCGCGGCTGGCCGCCTACGCCGACGTGGACGAGGCGAACGCCGCGATCGGCGTCGCGATCACCATGGGCGGCCTGCGCGAGGACGTCGTCGCGGCGCTCACCCGCGTGCAGAACGACCTGTTCGACGTCGGCGCCGACCTCTGCGCGCCGGTCGTCTCCGACCCGGAGTACCCGCCGCTGCGCGTGGCCGCGTCCTACGTCGACGGCCTGGAGGCCGTCTGCGACGAGTTCAACGCCGACCTCGCGCCGCTGCGCAGCTTCATCCTCCCCGGCGGGACGCCCGGCGCGGCGCTGCTGCACGTCGCCCGCACCGTCACCCGCCGCGCCGAGCGCACCGCGTGGGCCGCGATCGAGGCGCACGGACCGGCCCCGCTGGACGAGTCGGGCCGTCCGGTGGAGGGCGCGGCCGAGAACGGCGTGAACCCGCTCACCGCCAAGTACCTCAACCGGCTGTCCGACCTGCTGTTCATCCTGTGCCGGGTGGCGAACGCCGAGCACGGCGACGTCCTGTGGAAGCCGGGCGGCGAGCGCTGACCCGACCGTACGCCGAGGTGGGGGTGGGGTTAACTCCACCCCCGGCCCTCCAGTTCGCCACCTCGCGCCCGGCCTCCCGCTCCGGGAGACTTGAGGGGTCCGCCCCTCCAGACGAAAGACGTGGCGAATGAGCCTGCCCGTGAAGTCCCTCACCGCGACCGCCGCGCTGCTGGCCGTCCTGCCGCTGTCGGCGTGCGGCGCGAGCATCAGCGGCGCCGACGTCCAGAAGGAGCAGCACACCTACTCGGTGCCGCGGGTGAAGGACCTCCAGATCGTCGGCCGGACCGGCAGTGTCGAGGTCGTCGGCGCGGACGTCACGGCCGTCAGCGTCACCGAGCGGCTGCGCTTCACCAAGAACGGCCGCCCGTCCGTCCGGCACCAGGTCGTGGACGGCAGGCTGGAGGCGTCCTACTCCTGCCCGAACTCCTTCTCCCTCACCGGGCACACGTGCGAGGTGGACTACCGCGTCACGGTCCCCCGGACGGTCGCCGCCGACCTGCGCACCGACACCGGCCACATCAAGGTGACCGGCGTCAACGCCCAGATCACCGCCCGGACCAACACCGGCAGCATCACCGGGACGGCCCTGCGGCCCCCCTCGTCCGCGCGGATCAGCGCCCGCGCCGACACCGGCAGCATCCGCCTCACCCTGGCGACCGCCCCCGCGGGGATCACCGCCAACGCCAACACGGGCCAGATCAGGATCGCGGTTCCGGGGAAGCAGCAGTACGCCGTGAACGTCGACACCAACACCGGCAGCAAGAAGGTCGACGTCCCCACGGCCCCGAACGCGTCCCACACCATCAAGGCCCACACCGACACCGGCGACGTCAGCCTCACCGCCGCCTGAGAACCCGAAAGCCCGGCCTCCGGCGCTCGGTGCGCGCCGGGGACCGGGCTTGAAAACCAGGGCCGCTCACGAAGGCAGGGACCTCCGGACCCGGGCTTCCGGTCCGCGTCCCCTCCACCCGGTGGCGGGGACGCGGAGCCGGAGTCCCGGTCAGGTCAGGTCAGCGGACGAGGTGACCGCCGCGGTACAGCGGGGCGGTCGGGAGCGGCTTGGCGTACGCGCGGCCCGTGCGGAGCGCCTCGCCGTTCACCGGCAGGGTGCTCTTGGCGAAGGTCTGCACGGCGAACGCGACGCCGTCGGCGTTGGTGTCGAGCAGGTTCCAGTTGATGTTGGTGAGGCGGTCGCACTTGGCGTGGTAGCAGGCGTCATACGGCTGGCCCGCCTTGCCGCCGAAGAGCTTGGCCTCCGCGGCCGTCTTGATGCCCTCGGCGCCGGTGTCGATGCCGCCGGCCGGGATGCCCGCCTCCAGGAAGGGCCCGTAGTCGGAGCGGCCGTTGAAGTCGCTCGGGACGGTCGGCAGCTTCCGCTTGGCGTAGTAGTCGTTCAGCGTCTTCTGGATCGCGGCCGAGCCGTGCGGGGCCGTCGGGTCCGAGCCGTTGTAGACGCCGCGCACGCCGTTCGGGGACGCGGTCATGTCGAAGTTCAGGTTGAGCGCGATCTTCGTCTTCTCGGCCGCGGACAGCGAGGCCACGTAGTGCTCGGAGCCGAGCAGGCCCTCCTCCTCCGCGCCCCACCAGGCGAAGCGGACCTTGTTGCGGATCCCCTTCTTGCCGAGCTTGGAGACCTTCTGGGCGATCGCCAGGATGGTCGAGGTGCCCGAGCCGTTGTCGTTGATGCCGGGGCCCGCCTCGACGCTGTCGAGGTGCGCGCCGACGACCACGACGTTGTCGGCGCGGCCGTACTTCGTCTCCGCGATCACGTTGTTCGCGGTGCGCTTCTCGTTCAGCGTGTCGGTCTTGACGTGCAGCTTGAGGCCGCCCGCGTTGGCGAGCTTCACCAGCTCGGAGCCGACCTTGTAGGTCGGGCCGATGACCGGGAGGGTGGCCGGGCCGCCGAGGGTGCCGCCGACCGGGCTGTCCGCGACGGTCGGCTTCTGGTAGATGACGACCGCGACCGCGCCGGCGGCCTGGGCGTTGGCGGCCTTCACCGCGAAGTCGCAGCCGCCGCGCTGGATCAGCGCGATCGCGCCCTTGGGGAAGGACGCGAAGTCGGCGGTCTGGCAGCCGGAGTCGCCGTCGGTGTTGGGGGCCGGGGTGTCCACCGCGGCGGCGGCGGCCGTCACGTCGCCCGAGCCGGAGTACTGGTAGGTGGAGAAGTCGGAGCCGACCTTGTAGTCGACCTTGCCCGGGGCGGTCTGGCCGAACACGGCCGGGGACTTCTCCTGGAAGTAGTCGAAGTCGAAGTTCTGGACGGTGGGCTTGTAGCCGGCCTTCTTCAGCTCGCTGACCACGTACTTGGTCGAGACGGTGAAGCCGGCCTGGCCCGCGGCCCGGTTGCCGCCGTTGTAGTCGGCGATCGTCTGCAGGTTCTTCAGGTGCCGCTTGATGTCCTTGGCGGTGACCAGCTTCGCGAGGTCGGGCGAGGCAGGGGCCGCGTTGGCGGACGGCACCACGAGACCGGTGGCGGCGAGGGCCGCCGCGGCGCCGATGGCGAACTTGCGCACTTGGACTCCCGAGGGGGGACGGACAGGGGTGCCAAGATCATGGTCATAACCGGGCAAGTGCGACAAGTGTGGCAACAATAATTTGACCGAGGTGAAATCTCCCTCGAAAACTTCTCCACTCGGGGAGGGTCGCGAACCCTCCACCCGGGGTCAGGAATCCCGCACCGGCGGATCCACCGGGGACCCCGGCGGCGCGGCCTCCAGCCACGCCAGGAAGCCGGTCAGCGCCGCGGCGCCCATCGCCAGCTCCAGCCGCCGCCCGCCGTCCCGGACCTCGATGATCGTCACGTCCGGGAGCAGCCCGGCCGCCTCCTCGCCCTGCGGGACGCGGCGTCCGGCGACGACGAGGCCCCGGCGGTGAATCACCTGCCGGGGCCTGCGCCTGAAACCGAACACACGGTGCCACTGGAGCACGTCGCCCTTGTACCGCCCGAAACCGAGCCGCCACGGACCGTCCGCGCCCGCCGAGCCTTTTCCGCCCGCAGCGCGGCCTTCGCCGTTCGGACCGCCTTCACCGCCCGCCGCGTCGCGCGCGCCGTCCGGGCCCGCCGGGCTCTCCGCGCGCAGCACGCGCAGCGAACACTCGACGGTCCCGCCCGCCCGCACGAACAGCCACCGCCGCAGCGTCAGCACGCCGAACACCAGCGCGACCAGCACGACGACGGCGGCGAGCACCGTGCCCGCGTCCAGAGCCAGGTGTCCGCCCAACGCCGTCGGCTAGGCTTCCGCGCCCGCCGCGCGCAGCCGGGCCCGGGCCCGGCGCTCGGCCGTACCGCCCTGGTCCGCCCCCGCCGCCGTGAGCGCCTCGTCCAGCGCCCGGCGGGCGTCGGCGACGTCCACCTCGGAGCCGAGCTCGGCCTGCTCCGCGAGGACCGACACCTCGTTGTCGGCGATCGAGAAGAACCCGCTGCCGACCATGGCGCTGACCCACTCGCCGCCGTCGGCCGGCTCGATCTTCACCACGCTGCCGTCCAGCAGGACGCCCAGCACCGGGGCGTGGCCCGGCATGATGCCGAGCTGGCCCTCGATGGTCTGGGCGACCACCATCTTGGCCTCGCCGGACCAGACCTCACGCTCCGGTGAGACCAGCCCGACCTTCAGGGTTGCCACGAATCATTCCTCCGAAAACTGGAGCGGACCGCCGGGCCGCGCCCCCGTGCGGAGGGCGCGGCCCGGCGGAGCGGACTACTTCTCCAGCTCCTTGGCCTTCTTCTCGACGTCCTCGATGCCGCCGCACATGAAGAACGCCTGCTCGGGGATGTGGTCGTACTTGCCCTCGCAGAGCGCCTTGAACGAGGCGATCGTCTCGTCCTTCGGCACGGTGACACCGGGCTGGCCGGTGAACTGCTCGGCCACGTACATCGGGTGCGACAGGAAGCGCTCGATGCGCCGCGCCCGCTGGACGGTGACCTTGTCCTCCTCGGACAGCTCGTCGATACCGAGGATCGCGATGATGTCCTGGAGTTCCTTGTACTTCTGCAGGATCCGGATGACCTCCTGCGCGACGGCGTAGTGCTCCGCGCCCAGGATCTGCGGGTCCATGATCCGGGAGGACGAGTCCAGCGGGTCCACCGCCGGGAAGATGCCCTTCTCGGAGATGCCGCGCGAGAGCACGGTCCGCGCGTCGAGGTGCGCGAACGTGGTGTGCGGCGCCGGGTCGGTGATGTCGTCCGCGGGGACGTAGATCGCCTGCATCGAGGTGATCGAGTGGCCGCGCGTCGAGGTGATGCGCTCCTGCAGCTCGCCCATCTCGTCCGCCAGCGTGGGCTGGTAGCCCACCGCGGACGGCATGCGGCCGAGCAGCGTGGAGACCTCGGAACCGGCCTGCGTGAAGCGGAAGATGTTGTCGATGAACAACATCACGTCCTGCTTCTGGACGTCCCGGAAGTACTCCGCCATCGTCAGACCCGACAGGGCGACGCGCATACGCGTGCCCGGCGGCTCGTCCATCTGGCCGAAGACCAGGGCGGTGTCCTTGAGGACGTCCGCCTCGTCCATCTCGACCCAGAGGTCGTTGCCCTCACGGGTGCGCTCACCCACGCCGGCGAACACCGAGGTGCCGCCGAAGTTGCGCGCGACGCGCCGGATCATCTCCTGGATGAGGACGGTCTTGCCCACACCCGCGCCGCCGAACAGGCCGATCTTGCCGCCCTTGACGTACGGGGACAGCAGGTCGATGACCTTGATGCCGGTCTCCAGCATCTCGGTGCGCGACTCGAGCTGGTCGAACGCCGGGGGCTTGCGGTGGATCTCCCACCGCTCGGTGACCTCCAGCGACGCGGTCGGGACGTCCAGGGTCTCCCCCAGCGCGTTCCACACGTGGCCCTTGGTGACGTCACCGACGGGCACCGAGATGGCCGCGCCGGTGTCCACCACGGCCGCGCCGCGGACCAGGCCGTCGGTCGGCTGCATCGAGACCGCGCGGACCATGTTGTCGCCGAGCTGCTGGGCGACCTCGAAGGTCAGCTTCTTGGTCTCGCCGCCGAGGGTGATCTCGGTGTGCAGCGCGTTGTTGATGCCCGGAATGGCGTCGGCGGGGAACTCCACGTCGACGACCGGGCCGATGACCCGGGCGACGCGGCCGGTGGCCGTCGTCGTCTCCTCTACCTGTGCGGTCACTCTCTCACTCCCCGCCAGAATCGGCGAGCGCGTCAGCGCCACCGACGATCTCGCTGATTTCCTGGGTGATCGCGGCCTGCCGCACCTGGTTCATCTGGCGCGTGTAGACCCCGATCAGTTCGTTGGCATTGTCGGTCGCCGACTTCATCGCGCGCCGCCGCGCCGCGTGCTCGGACGCGGCCGACTGCAGCATCATGTGGAAGATGCGGCTCTCGATGTAGTTCGGCAGCAGCAGGTCCAGCACGTCCGCGGCGGTCGGCTCGAACTCGTACGCCGGGGGCGTGCCGCCGTCGTCCGCCGTGGTGTCCTCGATCTCCAGCGGGATCAGCCGCCGGACCTGGACCGCCTGGGTCAGCATCGAGACGAACTCGGTGTAGACCACGTGGATCTCACCGACCCCGCCCTCGGCGTCGGTCTTCAGGAAGTCCGCCGCCAGCCGCCGGCCGATGCCCTCGGCGTCGGCGAACGACGGCCGGTCGCTGAACCCGGTCCACTGCGCGCCGAGCTCCCGGTTCCGGAACCGGTACCAGGTGACGCCCTTGTTGCCGACGACGTACGGGACCGGGCGCTTGCCCTCGGCCCGCAGCTTGGCGATCAGGGACTCGGCCTCGCGGATCACGTTGGCGTTGTAGCCGCCCGCGAAGCCGCGGTCGCTGGTGATGATCAGAACGGCCGTGCGCGCGTCCTCCGGCTGCTCGCTGAGCAGCGGGTGGTCGATCCCGACGTTGTGGCTGACCAGCGCGGTGAGGGCGCGGACGATCTGGTCGGCGTACGGCTTGGAGGCCGCCACCGCCGCCTGCGCCTTCACGATGCGCGACGTCGCGATCATCTCCTGGGCGCGCGTGATCTTCGCGGTGGACTTCACCGACCGGATCTGCTGCCGCAGTTGACGGATCTGGGCCATTGCGTCAGCCCTTCTTGACGCGCTTGATCGTCTCCTGCTCGACGGCCTCGTCCGCGATCGGCTCGGCGGACTCGTCGCCGAGCAGCCCGCCCGAGCTGGTCTCGAACCCCTTCTTGAACTCCGTGATGGCGTCCTTCAGGGTGGTGAGGCCGTCGTCGGAGAGCTGGCCCGTCTCGCGGATCGCGGTGAGCATGCCGCCGTGCTGGCGCTCCAGGTGGTCCAGGAAGTCGGCCTCGAACCGGCGGATGTCCTCCACCGGAACGTCGTCCAGCTCGCCGGACGTGCCCGCCCACACCGAGACGACCTGCTTCTCGACCGGGAACGGCGAGCCCTGCGGCTGCTTCAGCAGCTCGACCAGGCGGGCGCCGCGCTCCAGCTGGGCGCGGGAGGCCGCGTCCAGGTCGGACGCGAACGCCGCGAACGCCTCCAGGTCACGGAACTGGGAGAGCGCCAGGCGCAGCGTGCCGGCGACCTTCCGCATGCCCTTGATCTGGGCGGAGCCGCCGACTCGGGAGACCGAGATACCGACGTTCACCGCGGGCCGGACGCCCTGGTTGAACAGGTCGGTCTCCAGGAAGCACTGGCCGTCGGTGATGGAGATGACGTTGGTCGGGATGAACGCCGAGACGTCGTTGCCCTTGGTCTCGATGATCGGCAGACCGGTCATCGAGCCGCCGCCCAGGTCGTCCGACAGCTTCGCGCAGCGCTCGAGCAGACGCGAGTGCAGGTAGAAGACGTCACCCGGGTAGGCCTCGCGGCCCGGCGGACGGCGCAGCAGCAGGGACACGGCGCGGTACGCCTCGGCCTGCTTCGACAGGTCGTCGAACACGATCAGGACGTGCTTGCCCTGGTACATCCAGTGCTGGCCGATCGCGGAACCGGTGTACGGCGCGATGTACTTGTAACCGGCCGGCTCGGACGCCGGGGCGGCCACGATCGTGGTGTACTCCAGCGCGCCCGCTTCCTCGAGGGTGCGGCGCACGTTGGCGATCGTGGAGCCCTTCTGGCCGACGGCGACGTAGATGCAGCGGACCTGCTTGTTCTCGTCGCCCGACTCCCAGGCTTCCTTCTGGTTCAGGATGGTGTCGATGCAGACCGTGGTCTTGCCGGTCTGCCGGTCACCGATGATCAGCTGCCGCTGGCCGCGACCGATCGGGGTCATCGAGTCGATGGCCTTGATGCCGGTCTGCAGCGGCTCCTTGACCGACTGCCGCTGAACGACGGTCGGGGCCTGCAGCTCCAGCGCACGGCGCTCGGTCGCCTCGATCGGGCCCTTGCCGTCGATCGGGTTGCCCAGCGCGTCCACGACGCGGCCGAGGAAGCCGTCGCCCACCGGCGCGGAGAGAACCTCGCCGGTGCGGCGGACCTTCTGGCCCTCCTCGATCTTGCTGGAGTCACCCAGGACGATGGCGCCGATCTCACGGACGTCCAGGTTCAGAGCCAGTCCGCGCGTGCCGTCCTCGAACTCCAGGAGTTCGTTGGCCATCGCGGAGGGCAGGCCCTCGACGTGCGCGATGCCGTCGCCGGAATCGACGACGGTGCCGACCTCTTCGCGCGCGGCGGCCTCGGGCTCGTACGACTGGACGAAGCGCTCCAGCGCGTTCCGGATCTCATCCGGACGGATCGTCAGCTCCGCCATGATTCCTCTCTTGCTCCCTTGGGGCTCAGGTGGCTCGTCGGTGGCTCGTCGTGCGCGTGGTGCGTACGGAGCGGCGCGAGCCGTAGCTCGTCAGCTCGCGAGCCGCCGGCGGACGTCGTCCAGCCGTCCGGCGATCGTGCCGTCGATGATCTCGTCCCCGATCTGGACCGACAGGCCGCCGATCGCGCTCGGGTCGATTTCGATGTTGAGGTGTACTTGGTGGCCGTAGGCCGTGGCGAGCACGGCGGCGAGCCGGTCACGCTGGGCGGCCGAGAGCTCCACCGGAGTGCGCACCAGCGCGACCAGCCGCTGCCGCCGCTTGGCGACGAGGCGGCCGTACTCGGCCAGTCCGCTCTCCAGGCTACGTCCCCGCGGACGCAGCACGAGCTCGGTGACCAGCTCGAGCGTCGCGGCGGTGACCTTGTCGCCGATCAGCGCGTCGAGCAGGCCCGCCTTGCGCTCCGCCGGCAGCCCGGGCGACGACAGCGCCCCGCGCAGCGCGGGGTCGCCCTCCACCACCCGGGAGAACCGGAACAGCTCGTCCTCCAGGTCGTCGATGCGGCCGTCGGCCTCGGCGCGGGCGGCCTCGGCGGTGACCCCGAGGGTCTCCACCGCGTCCGACAGCTCCGAGGGCTTGGACCACTTCATCCGCACGACGTCGGCGACCAGCCCGAGAGCGGCCGGCGAGACCTTGCCCTCGAGCAGGACCTGCACGAGCTGCGCCTTGTCCGCGCCGTCCCGGGACGGGTCGGAGACCGCCCGCCGCAGGCCGTGCTCGCGGTCGAGCAGGTTCAGCACCGCGAACAGGTCCGCGCCGAGCCGGCTCAGGTCGGCGGACGGCACGACCGCCTCCAGCCGCTCCTGGGCCGTCGCCAGCGACGCCCTGCTCACCGCTCCCGTCATGGTCATGATGTGATCTGCTCCCGCGTGCTCGCGCGCCCCTCGAGCTCCTCGAGGAACCGGTCGACGACGCGGCTCTGCCGGGCGCTGTCCTCGAGGGACTCGCCGACGACCTTGCCGGCCAGCGCGATCGACAGGGTGCCGATCTCGGCGCGCAGCGACTGCAGCGCCTGCTGGCGGTCGGCCTCGATCTGGGCGTGCGCCGACTCGACGCTCCGCCGGGCGTCGGCCTGCGCCTGCTCGGTGATCTCGGCCTTGATGGCGGCGCCCTCCTCGCGAGCCTCCTCGCGAAGCCGGGCGGCCTCCTTGCGGGCCTCGGCGAGCTGGGCGCGGTACTGCTCCAGCGTCTCCTTGGCCTCGTCCTGCGCGGCCTCGGCGCGCTTGAGTCCGCCCTCGATCGCGTCGGTCCGCTCGGCGAGGGTCTTCTGGATCTGCGGAACCAGCTTCCAGCCGACCAGGAACAGCACGACGAGGAACGCGATCGTGCCGAAGATCAGCTCAGAGGCTTCCGGGACCAGAGGGTTTTCCGAAGCCAGAATCATCTAGTTCCCACCTTCCGATTCAAGTTATGGAAGGACGGTTTTTACTTGTGCACGAACGGCACAACGAAACCGATGAGGGCGAGCGCCTCGGTGAGGGCGAAGCCCAGCAGCATGTTCTGGCGGATGACGTTGGTCAGCTCCGGCTGGCGGGCGATGGCCTGCACACCCTGACCGAAGATGATGCCCACGCCGATGCCCGGGCCGATGGCCGCGAGACCGTACGCCACGGAGCCGAGGCTACCGCTGACGGAGTCAGTGGCGGCGAGGACGTTGACGGCTTCAGCGAGCATGTGCTCTTTCCTTTTCACTCGACCGGCGGGGCCGCCCCACCGGAGGGTTGCTTGGTTGCGGGTGGTTCAGATCAGTGGTCCGCGTGCAGACCGCTCTGGATGTAGCTGGCGGCGAGCAGCGTGAAGATGAACGCCTGGAGGGCCTGGATGAACAGCTCGAAGGCCGTCATCACGATCGTCATGGCGAAGCCGACGATGCCGACCCCGGCGCCCAGGACGGTGAGCTTCTCCACCAGGAACCAGTAGGCGACCGAGGCGAAGAAGGCGAGCAGGAGGTGACCGGCGAACATGTTCGCGAACAGTCGGACCGAGTGCGTGAACGGGCGCAGGATCAGGTTCGAGAGGAGCTCGATCGGCGCGAGGATCACGTACAGCGGCTTGGGCAGGCCGGGCGGGAACATGATGTTCTTGAAGTAGCCCACCACGCCCTGGTGCTTGATGCCCAGGAAGAGCATCATCAGGTACACCGCGATCGCGAACACGATCGGGAACGCGATGTGCGAGTTCACCGGCAGGTACAGAACCGGGACGACGCCCATCCAGTTCATGAACAGGATGAAGAAGAAGGTGGAGAACAGGAACGGCATCCACCGGTCGCCGTCCTTGCCCAGCATCGGGCGGGCCACCTGGTCGCGGACGAACAGGTAGGCGACCTCGCCGACGTTCTGCACGCCCCGCGGCACCAGCTTCGCGCCGGCGAACGCGCGCCACGCGAAGACGGTCACCAGGATGGCGCAGAGCCCGACGATCAGGGTGGGCTTGGTGAGCCAGTGCAGCCACGAGGGACCGTCGGGGAACAGCGGGCCCCAGTGGAAGATCTCGAGGCCGGGTGCCTCGAACTCGTCTCCACTGCCGGAGGCGAGGAGGTGCGGCGCGCTCACGCGGCAGTCCCTTCGTCAGTGACTCGGCAAGTCAGTCGGTGTTTCTTCGTCGGCTGCCTGCCCGGGGGCAGCGGCGGCGTTCCAAAGTCGGCGTAGGGCTTCCCGGCTGCGGGCGCGTCGCGCGTCTGCTCTCGCGTCAGCTCGTTCGCCCGTAGCGGTGGAAGACCAGGTAGAGCGCGAGAGCAAGGCCCACCAGGATTCCGATGGGGAGCAGCGCCGAGGTGCCCAGCCAGCGGTCCAGCAGCCAGCCGAGGCCTCCGTACACCGCCATCCCGCTCAAGATGTAGCTCGGGATCGACCAGGCGGCGTTGGCGAAGCCTCGGTGCTCCGAATCGATTCGATCCTGTTCCGATTCCTCGGATTCCTGCGGATCGGGCCGGTGCTCCTCCTCGCTCATCGCAGGACGGACCATAGCAGGCCACCCCCCCGGTGGTCATATTGGAGTAGTCCAATCCCGCCATGATCATCCGAGCGCGCATCACGGGCTCCGGTCGGCCGGAGTGGCGGCGTCCCGCTCGGACGCGTCCCGCGTCGCGGAGTCGTTCCCGGACGGGGCGGGGTCGACGTAGAGCTGCTTGGCCTTCAGCGTCGTGCGGATCTCGGCGCCGAGCCAGACCAGGGTCAGGGCGACGACGGTGAACGCGAACGCGCGGGGGTTCCACGCGGTGGCGTCGCTGAAGGCGGCGATCAGCGCCAGCATGACCAGCAGCTTGCCGATGTAGCTGAACACGGCCGCCGCGAACATCATCTGCGGCGAGATCCGCGAGGCGTAGCTGACCGCGACGACGCTGACGGAGAAGAAGACCAGGACCGTGACCGTGCCGAGCCCCGCGCCGATGGCGCCCTTGGCGCCGGCGAGCAGTGCCGCGATGGCGATGGCGAGGACCCCGGCTGCCGCCGAGGGGATCGCTGCGCCGCGCAGCATCCGGGCGTCGGAAGTATGCATGTGGGCTCCGAGCGGTCACTTTCAGTGGTCGGCTCTTGTTAGTGAAAGGTATCACAAGCGTCCAGAACGTCCACAATTACCTTGAAAGTAATGAATGGACGCTCCCCTAACGTTACCTGTGCACCACGGACTGTAGCTCAGGTGAACGTGGGGATTCCGCGGAACGCCGTGGGCACGCCGGGGGTGCCGGCCCGCCCGCCGCGCGGGTGCGGCGACGGCGCCAGTCTAGGAGCAGCCGAACCGTGCTCGGGCCGTCCGGACGGCCGGTCAGATGTGCTGGCGGTGCTTGCCGGTACCGCCGTCGGGGAAGTCCGTCGCACCGCCCTGAGCTGCGGAGACGCCCGGCATCGACACTTCCGCCGCGACCGCGGAGGCGGTGACGGCGGTCGGCGGGACGGGCTCGGAGGCGATGCGGCGGCCGGCCAGCCGGGGCAGTGCGATCATCAGCACCACGCCGCCGACCGCGACGGTGAACGTGGCCGTGCCCACCAGCAGCAGGTTGCTGGTGATGGCCATCCCCATCAGCCCGCCGGCCAGCAGCCCGACCCAGAAGTACATGATCAGCACCGCGCGGCGGACCGAGTGGCCGAGCTCCAGCAGCCGGTGGTGCAGGTGGAGCTTGTCGGGGCTGAACGGCGAGCGCCCGTCGCTGGTGCGGCGCCAGACCGCGAGCAGCATGTCGACGAACGGGACGGCCGCGACCAGCGGCACCAGCAGCAGCGGCACGTACAGCGGGAACAGCCGGTAGGTGCCGATGATGGCCGGGTCGAACTGGCCGGTCAGCATGATCGTCGAGCCGGACAGCAGCAGCCCGATCAGCATCGAGCCGGTGTCGCCCATGAAGATCCGGGCCGGGTTGAAGTTGTGCGGCAGGAAGCCCGCGCAGATCCCGACCAGCACGGCGGCGGTCAGCGTCGGACCGCTCAGCGTCGTGATGCCCTTGGCGTGCGACAGCAGGTAGGCGTAGGAGAACAGGGCCAGCGAGGCGATGCCGACGACGCCCGCGGCCAGGCCGTCCAGGCCGTCGATGAAGTTCACCGCGTTGATCGTCGCGACCACGACCAGCACGGTCAGCGGGACGCCGTAGGCGGGCGGCAGCGACAGCGGCTCACCGCTCGGCAGGGGCAGCACGTACAGCTGGATGCCCTGCATGATGAAGATCCCCGCGGCGGCGACCTGCCCGGCGAACTTGGTGAGCGGGTCGACCTCCCAGCGGTCGTCGGCGATGCCGAGCAGCACGATCAGCCCGCCCGCGAGCAGCAGGGCGCGGCCCACGTTGACGTCGCCCTCGGCGAGCACCTGCCGCATCTTCGGCAGCCCGGACGCGACGATCAGCGCCCCGACCATGCCGACGAACATCGCCAGGCCGCCCAGCCGCGGCGTCGGGATGACGTGCACGTCCCGGTCGCGCGGCACGGCCTGCGCCCCGAACCAGACCGCGAACCGGCGGACCGCCGGGGTGATCAGGTAGGTCACGAGGGCGGCGACGAGGATGGTGAGCAGGTACTCCCGCAACGCCCCGCGCCTCCCCTCGGCCTCGTTCCCCGGCGGGGCCGGACGGCCCCACGGCATTTCCTACGTACGGCGGACACCGAATGGTTCCGTGCCGTTCACGCTGGTGGTGTTCCGGCCCAACTCTATTCCTCCCGTCCGTCGCATGGCGCACATTGGCCGCACACCGCCGCCGTCCCGGCGAGGCCCAGGGCCGCCCCGGCCATGGTCAGGTCCCCCAGCGACACCGCCCACATCCCGTACCGGTCGACGTCGGCGGCGGCGTCGGTGAGGACCGCCAGAACCCCCGTGACCAGCATGATCCTTCCGGTCAGAGCGCGCCGGGCGGACCAGGCCGATCCGGCGGGCCCGGGACGCCGTAGCAGCCACGGCAGCAGGCCCACCGCCAGGGCCAGCAGGCCGGTCCCGGCCCAGCCGCCGTCCCAGTAGGGCCGGACATACCGGGGTGATTCCGGACTGATCACGTTCCCGGCTAGCCGTACCCGGACGGTCATGCCCTCATGCGGGGCCAGCCCGGTCTGGAGGAAGTCCACGGCGTAGGGGCCGTCCCGGTCGCGCTGGCACGGCACCGTCGCGTCCCCGCGCCCGGCCCGGCAGGACGCCTTCCAGCGCGGGCCGGGCGACTCCACCCGGACGGCGGCGTTGGCGATCGGGACGTCCCAGGTGGTGCCGATCGCGTCCCAGTCCAGCTCCCACCGGCCGTCCGGCAGCGGCGCGAACGCCCGCCCGAGGTCGTACTCGATCACGTACGCCTGCCACCCGCGCACGGTGTGCCGGGCGTCCCCGACGATGATCTGGAGATCATGCGGCAGCGTGCGGACACGCGCCCGCGCCGGGGCCCCGGTGGACGAGCTGGTCCGCAGGTCGCGGATGTCGAAGATCCGCTCCCCGCGCCGGTACGGCACCCGCCGCGTGAACCCGTGCCCGCCCTCGGCCCCGAAGTCGTAGGTGATCGTCTCGCGGACATCCACCACGCCGTCCCGCCGGATGGTCATCGCGACGTCGTAGGTCGGGATCGACCCGCCCCCGGCCGTCCCCTGGGCTTCGCGCGCCCGCGCGGGCGCGCCGGACAGCAGGAGCAGCACGAGCGCGAGGACGCCCGCGACCACCGCCCCCCGGCCCCGCCCAAGCACCTCGCCCCCCATCGCCAACTCCGCGTTCCATGCTCGCACCGGCAACCGCGACGAGTCGGTACATCAAACCGATTACTCTGCGAATCCGGCGACCACTCCACGTGGTCGTCAGGCGGAGTGGCGGCCGCCACTCGTCCGATCGGACGCGTCCGTCCACCACGCGGATCCCCCGGACGGGCCATCCTCAGCGTTCCCGCAGGTGGGACGCCCTTCGCATCGGTCACCGGGCGTGCCCACGCCCGGCGAATCCCCGGCGACAACTCGGACCTAACGCGTAAAAGTCCACGGTCCGGAGGTCCCGATCTTGCTACGGTTGCGATCTTTCATCCGCTCGCACCCCCCTCATTCACAAGATGGAGGAACATATGCGACGTATCGCTACCGTGGCGATCACCACCGGCGCGCTCGCCGCCGGCCTGCTGGTCAGCGCCGGCGCCGCCAACGCCGACCAGGGCTTCAAGCAGTCCAACAAGCTGCCCGCCGCGACCGCCGGCGTGCAGGCGCAGGGCGCCAAGTACTTCGTGACGAAGAACGGCTGGAGCACCATCAAGGTGGACGGGTACTACACCCGCTCCGGCCGTGGCGTGAAGGTGAAGTTCTCGCTCGCCGACGGCAAGCGCAACGGCTGGTCCCCGGCCGTGCAGTTCGCCACGAAGATCACCAAGCCCGCGCGGCTCTCCAACGTCTACTACTTCACGTACAACCACTCGCCGGCGGACATGAAGTTCAAGCGCTCCTACGGCGTCTACAGCCTCACGTCCGCTCCGCACCTCTACGTGCGCGAGGCCGGCGTCGCCACGACGAACGCGAAGAAGGTCGCGTTCGGCCCGTGGAAGAAGCTCTACTGAGCCTTCGCTAGCAAGATCATCTGAATGGCCGGGCGGCCTGACCGCCCGGCCATTCGCCATTTCGAGGGGAAAGGCGAGCCCTCTCTTCTCCGGGACCGAATCCAGCCTTCCGCCGAGAGTGTGGTGAAGACCACATCGCGAACGGGCATTTTTTTGCGCACCATGTTTCCGCAGCTCAGCACATGCGAACCTCGGCGCGCGGACCGGTTTCGGAGGTGTCTCGAAGGGGGTTGGACGTCGTCCGAAGCCGTCCGGTTCCACCCTTTCGCAACATCGCTCTGCGTCACGAATGGTCCCTGAAAAGAGGCTGGAGAGCCTGCTACGGTTGCGGCGATCTTCATTCGAAATCCCCCCATAAATGGAGGATCCATGCGACGCATCGCCACTGTGGCGATCACTTCCGGCGCGCTCGTGGCCGGACTGATGGCGACCGGCGGCAACGCCTTCGCCGACGAGGGCGGCACCCTCAAGGGCTCCGGCGCCGTGCCGGCCGCCTCGGCGCCGGCCCTCGTCAAGGGCGAGGTCCAGGCCCAGGGCAAGGTGGCCTTCACCCTCAAGTACTCCAACCTGGGAGCGACCACGGCCTGGGGCTACTACTGGTACGGCAAGGCCAAGTACCGCGGCAAGTACTACAAGACCCGCGTGGTGGACGGCTACGTCCGCGACAACAAGAAGGGTCTCTACTCCTGCATGGAGATCAAGTTCTATGCGGCCCGGGGACAGAACTTCAAGACCGAGGACAAGGTCATCTACACCACCCGTGGCAAGGGGGCGCCCGCCGTGCACCGCGCCATCCAGTCGTGGAACGTCGGCAAGCTGGCCATGCGCGAGTGCGAGGGCTACCCGACCAGCCGGGGCTTCCACATTTCGCACGCGGGCTCGTGGCGGGTCTTCTACTGATCTCCCTCGGCCCGCCGCGCTGACGGCCGGCGGGTCTGATCGGTAGACGGCAATGACGACGGGGGCTTCGCCGCAGCGGCTGCGGCGAAGCCCCCGTTTTCGCTGTCGTGACGGCCTTTGTCGTGTCGTCGCGGCGGCCGGCCGGGTTCCGGCCGGGAGGAATGCCCTTGGAGGGGCTCAGAGGGCGCTCAGGAGGCCGTGCCCGGTTCGTCCTTGCGGGACGAGGGCTTCGGATCCGACCCGGTCGGTTCGCCGCGCTGGGCGCCGCTCGCGGCCTCAGCACCGTTCCGGCGTTCCGGGCCCGCCTCGTCCGGCTTCGGGGTCTCGGCGTCCAGCGGCTTCGGGGTCTCGGCCTCGTCCGGCTTCGCGGGCTCGGTGGCGGCGTCGTCGGGCTTGGGGTCGTCCTCGTCGGTGAGCAGGACGCCGACGACCGCGCGGATCTTGTCCTCGGGGATCGCGCCGAGCCGCAGCAGGCGCGGGATCGGGCCGGTCAGGTCCACGATCGTGGACGCCTCGCCCTGCGCGACCGGGCCGCCGTCCAGGTACACCTCGACCGAGTCGCCGAGCATCTCCTCGGCCTCGCCCGCGTTGCGCGCCGCCGGACGGCCCGACAGGTTCGCGCTCGACACCGCCAGCGGGCCGGTCTCCTTGAGCAGCTCGACGGCCAGGGTGTCCATCGGCATCCGGACCGCGACGGTGCCCTTGGTCTCGCCCAGGTCCCACATGAGGTTGGTGTTGGCGCGGCACACGATCGTCAGCGCGCCCGGCCAGAACTCGTCGATCAGGTCCTGCCCGTAGGTGCCGAGGTCGTCGATCAGGGCCGTCGCCGCGCGCACCGACCCGACCAGGACGGGCGGCGGCATGTTGCGGCCGCGGCCCTTGGCGTTCAGCAGCCGGGTCACCGCCGACGGGGTGAACGCGTCCGCGCCGACCCCGTACACGGTGTCGGTCGGCAGCACGATCAGCTCGCCGCGCCGGACGGCCGACACCGCCTCGGCGATCCCGCGCGTCCGCTCCATCGGATCCGAGCAGTCATAACGTCGGCTCACGGCTGTCCCCGTCGAACTCGGCTTGCTGGCTGACGTGGGAAAGACTATCGGCGGCCGGGCGGTGCGCGGACGCGGGTCGGCCCCGCGGCGCGGTCAGGCGGTGCCGAGGCGGGCGGTGACGAAGCGGTCCCGGTTGGTGAGGTCCTTGTGGTTGCGGACGTCCCGCCAGCCGTTCTCCTCGGCGAACACCCAGTAGACGGCGGTGCCCTGCAGGTCGCTGTGCTCGACGGCGACGTAGCCGCCGGGGCGCAGCAGGCGGCGGGCGGTGCGCTCGACCACGCGGATCGCGTCCAGGCCGTCCTCGCCGCCGCCCCACAGGGCGTCGGCCGGGTCGTGGTCGCGGACGTCCGTCGGGACGTACTCCCACTCGCTCATCGGGATGTACGGCGGGTTCGACACGACGAGGTCGACCGTGCCGTTCAGCTCGGGCAGCGCGGACCCGAAGTCGCCCAGGTGCAGCTTCACCTGGCCGCGCTCGTCGAGGTCCTCGACGTTGCGGTCGGTGTGGACGTAGGCGGTCGGGTCCTTCTCGACGGCGTGGACGCGCGCCCGGGGGGCCTCCTGCGCCAGCGAGAGCGCGATCGCGCCGGAGCCGGTGCCGAGGTCGACGACGAGCGGGTCCTGGACGTCCATGTCGCGCAGGGTCTCCAGCGCCCAGCCGACCATGACCTCGGTCTCCGGGCGCGGCACGAAGACCCCGGGGCCGACCTTCAGCTCCAGGTACCGGAAGAACGCCCGTCCGGTGATGTGCTGGAGCGGCTCGCCCGCCTCCCGGCGCGCCACGTACTCCCAGAACAGCGCGTCGAACGCGGCGTCCGGGACGGTGTGCAGCTCGGCGCGGCCGACCTGGTGCACGGCGGCCGCGAGCTCCTCGGCGTCCGCGCGCGGGGAGGCGACCCCGGCGTCGGCGAGCCGTGCCGTGGCCCTGGCGATCTCGTCGAGCAGCAGGTTCATGACGACTGCTGGGCCTCCGCGAGGCGTCGCTCGGTGTCGGCGTCCACGAGGGACTGGACGACGTTGTGCAGGTCGCCGTCCAGCACCTGGTCGAGGTTGTACGCCTTGTACCCGACCCGGTGGTCGGAGATCCGGTTCTCCGGGTAGTTGTAGGTGCGCACCCGCTCGGACCGGTCGACCGTCCGGACCTGGGACTTGCGCTCGGCGGACGCCGCGGCCTCCGCCTCCTCCTGCGCCATCGCCAGCAGCCGGGACCGCAGGATGCGCAGCGCCTGCTCCTTGTTCTGGAGCTGGGACTTCTCGTTCTGGCAGGAGACGACCACGCCGGTCGGCAGGTGCGTGATGCGGACCGCCGAGTCGGTGGTGTTGACCGACTGGCCGCCCGGCCCGGACGACCGGTAGACGTCGATCCGCAGGTCGTTGGGGTCGATCTGGACGTCCACCTCCTCGGCCTCCGGGGTGACCAGCACGCCCACGGCGGAGGTGTGGATGCGGCCCTGCGACTCGGTCGCGGGCACCCGCTGGACGCGGTGGACGCCGCCCTCGAACTTCAGCCGGGTCCAGACGCCCTCGGCCTCGGCGGTGCCGGACTTGTTCTTCACGGCGACCGTGACGTCCTTGTACCCGCCGAGGTCGGACGGGTGGCTGTCGATGATCTCGGTCTTCCAGCCGGTGCGCTCGGCGTAGCGCAGGTACATCCGGAGCAGGTCGCCGGCGAACAGGGCGGACTCCTCGCCGCCCTCGCCCGCCTTGATCTCCAGGATCACGTCCTTGTCGTCGCTGGGGTCGCGGGGCAGCAGCAGGTGCCGCAGCCGCTCCTCCAGCTCGCCGGCGTGCTTCTCCAGCTCCTCGGCCTCGGCGGCGAAGGCCGGGTCCTCACCGGCCAGCTCGCGGGCGGCGGCGAGGTCGTCCTCGGTCGAGCCCAGTTCGCGGTAGGTCTCGACGATCGGGCGCAGCTGGGCGTACCGCTTGCCCAGCCTGCGGGCGAGCGCCTGGTCGGCGTGGACCGACGGGTCGGCGAGCCGGCCCTCGATGTCGGTGTATTCGCTGATGAGTTCGTCGAGTTTCACGGTGGGTCCCGGCCTGGTAGCAGAGTTGAGCGGGCCCGGGGACGGCTCGTCCCCGGGCCCCCTCCTTGGCGCTGTGGGTCAGGCCGCGGGCTACTTGGCCTTCTTGCCGAAGCGCTGCTCGAAGCGCGCCACCCGGCCGCCGGTGTCCAGGATCTTCTGCTTGCCCGTGTAGAACGGGTGGCAGTTGGAGCAGACGTCGGAGTTGATGACGCCGTTGGCGGCGGTGCTCCGCGTCTCGAAGGTGTTACCGCACGTGCACGTCACGGTGGTGACGGCATAGTTCGGGTGAATGTCGGGCTTCACAGGGATCTCTCCTCGCTCGGGGCGGTCGCCGGACGTCCCACGTCCTGCGGGGCGCGAACCGGTACCGCAGCGCTTGCACACCAAGTGTGCCAGATACCCGAACGTGCCGAGGTCACCGGGCATTCCCGACCCCGCCTCGATGATCTTGCACCGGGCGGGGGTCGGGCGTGGCCAGGGCGGTTGAGGCGTGGCCGGGGAGGGTCAGGCGTGGCCGAGGTAGGTGAGGACCGCCATGACACGGCGGTGCTCGCCGCCCGCCGGCTGGAGGCCCAGCTTGGCGAAGATGCTGGAGATGTGCTTCTCCACCGCACCCTCGGTGACCACCAGGTCGGCCGCGATCGCGCCGTTGGTGCGGCCCTGCGCCATCAGGCCGAGCACCTCCTGCTCGCGCGGGGTGAGGCTCTTCAGCGGGTCGCCGGCGCGGCGGCGGCCGAGCAGCTGGCCGATCACCTCCGGGTCGATCACCGTGCCGCCCGCGGCGATCCGGCGCACCGCGTCCACGAACTCGGCGACGTCCGAGACCCGCTCCTTCAGCAGGTAGCCGACGCCCTCGGCGCCGCCGCCGATCAGGTCGGTGGCGTACCGCTCCTCCACGTACTGCGACAGCACGAGGATCGGCGTCCCGGGCAGCCGCTCCCGGACGGCCAGCGCCGCCCGCAGGCCCTCATCGGTGAAGGACGGCGGCATCCGCACGTCGACGACCGCCAGGTCCGGACGGTGCTCCTCGACCGCCGCCAGCAGCCCCGTACCGTCCCCGACCTGCGCGACCGTCTCGACGCCCTCGTCCGCCAGCAGCCGGACGAGCCCCTCGCGCAACAGCACCGAATCCTCGGCGATCACCACCCGCATGACCCCAGTATCCCGGCTCACAGGGCCCGCTCCGCGCGTGTCAGGGCGCATCCGGGGGTCAGGCGGGGCAGGTCTGGCGCTGGGCGGTCAGCTCCAGCGGCTTGCGGATCGAGCTGAGGCCGAGTTTCTGCGACGTCGCACAGAACCTGCTCAGCGGCAGCTCGTACTCGGCGTGGAACACGGCCTTGCCCGCCTTGACGAACGGGACCAGCCGGCCGCACTCGCCGTACTGGGCGCACTGCTCGTTGACCGCGAAGTCCATGATCCCGACGAGCTGGGGGATCTGGTCGAGATCGTTCTTGAGGCCGATCGCGAGGCCGCGCTGGTGCGCCATGGACGCCAGCATCCGGTTGAAGGCGAGCTGGTCCCGCGCGGTCAGCCTGAACCCGGTGTCGTGCCGGTAGCCGTCCATCCAGTCGGGCTCCACGCCGTCGAAGCCCTTCTTCTTGCACTGGTCGAGCCGGGCCGCCCAGATCGGCCGCAGGACGTCCAGCCGCCGGATGTCCACCCAGCGCTCGCCCGGCCAGTCCGCGACCTTCTTGCCGAGCACGCGGGCCGGGAACCGCTTGAAGTCCGGACGCCAGTTCTCGGCCGAGCCGATCGCGGTGTAGCAGATCGTCCGGTGTCCGGCCTTCTTCAGCTTGGTGACCGTGGCGGCGGGCGTCTCGAACAGGTCCACGTCGTACACCTGCGCGCGGACGGACGTGTCGACGCGTCCGCTGAGCTGCCACTGCCAGGTGGTGCGCGGCTTGGGCTTCCACCAGGACGCCGCGGCGCCCGCCGCCTCCCGTCCGGCCTTCCCCTCGGACGCCGTCTCGGCCGTCCGCTCCCCGCCCGTCCCGCCGCACGCGCCCGCGGCCAGGAGGGCCGTCAGGACGAGCGCGAGTCCCCGCATCGAACGCGACATCAGTTCCCCGTCTGCTATGTCGGCAATGAGCCGATCATGCCAGGACCGGCGACGGGGTGATCACCAGTCGCAGGGAAGGTCAGCGCGGATCACGGTCGGGCCGCCGGCCGGGCTGTCCACGGTGAGGATGCCGTCGATCGTCGCGGCCCGGTCCGCCAGTCCCGCCAGTCCCCCGCCCGCCTCGGCCCGCGCGCCACCCACGCCGTCGTCGGCGATCTCGACCACGACCCAGCGGTCCTCGCGCGTCACCCGCACCGACGCGCTCGTCGCCTGCGCGTACTTGGAGACGTTCGTCAGGGCCTCGGCGACCACGAAGTAGGCGATGCTCTCCACCGCCGCGGGCGGCCGCTCGTCCAGCTCGACGGCCACCTCCACCGGGACGGCGGCGCGTCCGGCGAGGCCCGACAGCGCCGCGTCCAGGCCCCGGTCGGTGAGGATCGCCGGGTAGATGCCGCGGGCCAGGTCCCGCAGCTCGGCGATCGCCTCCTTGGCGCCCGCGTGCGCCTGCTCGATCAGCACCCGCGCGCCCTCCGGATCGGTGTCCAGCTTCGTGCGCGCCCGGCCGATGTCCATCGCGACCGACAGCAACCGCTGCTGGGCGCCGTCGTGCAGATCGCGCTCGATCCGGCGGCGCTCGGCCTCCACCGCGTCCACGCCGCGCGCCCGGCTCGCCCGCAGGCGCTCCGCGCGCTCGCGCAGCTCGGTGTTCTCCTCCTGCGATCCGGACGCGCCGAGCAGCGTCCGCGCCCACAGCGAGTGCGCGATCGCCATGGCCCGCGTCGCGTACAGCGCCGGGACGACCAGCACCAGCCCGACCGCCGTCGCCCACAGCCCGCTCAGCGGATCACGGATGTAGATCGAGACCGGCCCCACGACGTACTGCATCCCGGGCGAGCCCGGCACCAGGACCGGGGACAGCACGAGCAGCGCGATCGGCGCCCAGAAGAGCGTCCACACCACGAACTCGGCCATCGCCAGCGGCAGCATCAGACCCAGGTAGACCAGGTCCTTCCAGGTCGCCGGGTCGGCCGCCAGCGCCCGCATCTTGGCGAACACGTCGCGCCCCGGCGGAAGCGGACGGTACGGGTCGGCGATCCGCAGCCCGAAGGTCACCCGCAGGAGCCGCCGCTCCAGCATCGCCCCGCCCCGCCACAGCACCACCATCGCGACGAGCATCAGCAGGCCCACCCACAGGGCCGACAGCGCCAGCGACAGCGTCAGCCCGACCGCCAGGGCGGCGAACCAGAACAGCCCCAGGCCGAACGCCAGCGGCGCCTGCGGGACCGCCAGCCACGTCACCGGCGTCCGCAGCATCGCCACCGGCCGCCACGGCGCATCCAGCACGGACCTGTCCCACGCCGTCCGGGCCACCTCGCCCACTGATCCCCCCACCCGTTCGTCCAACCAGCACCCAGCCTGCCCGACGCGTCCGCGCCCCCACCATGAAGAAGCCACCCGAGCCGTACTGGGGGAAACCCCACCCCGCGGGCATCGCCCGGGTGGCGGCGGAAAAGAAATACGCCCCGGCCGGGTGGCCGGGGCGTACCTCAGGAGTCCGCTCAGCGGTCGTCGGACACGGTGGTCTTCTGGACCTGGAGCAGGAACTCGGCGTTCGACTTGGTCTCCTTCATCTTCTCGATGAGGAGCTCCAGCGCCTGCTGGGTGTCGAGGGCGTGCAGAACGCGGCGCAGCTGCCAGACGATGCGCAGCTCCTCCGGCGCCATGAGGATCTCCTCCTTGCGGGTGCCGGACGCGTCGACGTCCACCGCCGGGAAGATCCGCTTGTCGGCCAGGGCCCGGTTGAGCTTGAGCTCCATGTTCCCGGTGCCCTTGAACTCCTCGAAGATGACCTCGTCCATGCGGGATCCGGTCTCCACCAGCGCGGTGGCGAGGATGGTCAGCGAGCCGCCGTTCTCGATGTTGCGGGCCGCGCCGAAGAACCGCTTGGGCGGGTACAGCGCGGTGGAGTCCACACCACCGGACAGGATGCGGCCGGACGCCGGGGCCGCCAGGTTGTAGGCGCGGCCGAGCCGGGTGATCGAGTCGAGCAGCACGACCACGTCGTGGCCGAGCTCCACCAGCCGCTTGGCGCGCTCGATGGCGAGCTCGGCGACGGTGGTGTGGTCCTCGGCCGGACGGTCGAAGGTCGAGTGGATGACCTCGCCCTTCACCGACCGCTGCATGTCGGTGACCTCTTCCGGACGCTCGTCCACCAGGACGACCATCAGGTGGCACTCGGGGTTGTTCTTGGTGATCGCGTTCGCGATCGACTGCAGCACCATCGTCTTGCCGGCCTTCGGCGGCGACACGATCAGCCCGCGCTGGCCCTTGCCGATCGGCGACACCAGGTCGATGATCCGCGTGGTCAGCACGCCCGGGTCGGACTCCAGGCGCAGCCGCTCCTGCGGGTACAGCGGGGTGAGCTTGGAGAACTCGACGCGCTGCTTGGCCTGCTCCGGCTCCATCCCGTTGACGGTGTCGAGCCGGACCAGCGCGTTGAACTTCTCGCGCCGCTCGCCCTCGCGGGCCTGCCGCACCGCGCCGGTGACCACGTCGCCCTTGCGCAGGCCGTTCTTGCGGACCTGGGCGAGCGAGACGTACACGTCGTTCGGGCCGGGCAGGTAGCCGGTCGTCCGGACGAAGGCGTAGTTGTCGAGGATGTCGAGGATGCCGGCGACCGGGATGAGGACGTCGTCCTCGTTGATCACGGGCTCCTCGTAGCGCTCGCCGCGGCTGCCGCGGCCCCGGTTGCGCTCGCGGAACCGGCGCCCGCGCCGACCCCGGCCGCTCTCGTCGTCGTCCGCCGGGCCGCTCTGGTTCTGGCCGCCGCGCTGGCGGTTGCCGCCGCCCTGCTCGCCCTGGTCGCGGTCCCGGTCGCGGTCGCGGTTGCGGCCGTCACGAC
>NZ_JBFAOF010000016.1:0-27205 GCF_040675125.1 Spirillospora sp. NPDC049652
GGTCGGCGGAGGCGCGTGCGCCGCCTGGCCGCTGCTCGTCTTCTCGCCGGGGCTGATGACCGGCGGGTACGGGTACGTCGCGGTGGTGGTCGGCTGGCTCGGGTTCAGCGCCTGGCCGCTGGCCGTCCTCTACAAGTTCGGGGGCGCGATCGCCGAGGCGCAGGACCGGTCGCCCCAGACCGGCCACCGAACGACCTTCAGGCAGAGGTACGGTCTCGGGCTGACGGTCCTCGGCTTCGGCCGCCTCTACTACCAGGCCGAACTCAACAAGGTCGCGGACCGGGGCTGACGCGGGGGCTCAGCCCAGGTGCTCGATGGTGAGGTCGCCGTCCGCGTAGTGGCGGCGGATCACCTTCTTGTCGAACTTCCCGACGCTCGTCTTCGGGACCTCGGCGATGAACGTCCAGCGCTCCGGCAGCTGCCAGTGCGGGACGTGCTCGCCGAGGAACTCGCGCAGCCCCTCCGCCGTGGCGGTCGCGCCCTCGCGCAGGACGACCGACGCGAGCGGCCGCTCCTGCCAGCGGTCATCCGGGACGCCGACGACCGCCGCCTCGATCACGTCCGGGTGCGCCATCAGCCGGTTCTCCAGCTCGACCGAGGAGATCCACTCGCCGCCGGACTTGATCACGTCCTTGGCCCGGTCGGTCAGCACGAGGTAGCCGTCCGGGCTGAGCGTCCCGACGTCGCCGGTGCGCAGCCACCCGTCGTGGAACCGGCCCGCGTCCTCGTCCTTGACGTACCCGGCGGTGATCCACGGCCCGCGGTTCTCGACCTCGCCGACCGAGGTCCCGTCGTTCGGCATGACGCGGTCGCCGTCCCCGACGATCCGCACCTCCAGCCCGGCCAGCACCCGCCCCTGCGTGACCCGGTACCGGACGGCCTCGTCCCCGGACGTGCCGAGCGGCGCGTGCGCGACCGTCGCGACCGGCGAGGTCTCCGTCATCCCCCACGCCTGGACGATCCGGACGCCGATCTCGTCGAAGCCGCGCAGCAGCGACTCCGGCACCGCCGACCCGCCGCACGGCACGAGCCGCAGCGAGGACAGGTCGCCGCCGTGCTCCTGGACGTGCCGCAGCACGTCCGCCCAGATCGTCGGGACGGCGCCCGCGATCGTCGGACGCTCCGTCTCGATCAGCTCGACCAGCGGCGCGGCCTGCAGGAACCGGTCCGGCATGATCAGCGTCGCCCCGGCGAGCAGCGCCGCGTAGGGCAGCCCCCAGGCGTTCGCGTGGAACATCGGCACGACGGGCAGCACCCGGTCGGACGCGCTGAGCCCGAACCCGTTGCCCGTCGCGGCGGACATCGAGTGCAGGTACGACGACCGGTGCGAGTACGCGACGCCCTTCGGGTTGCCGGTCGTCCCGCTCGTGTAGCACATGGCAGCGGCCTGGCGTTCGTCCAGCTCGGGCCAGGCGAACTCGGGGGAGGCGGCGGCGAGGAGGTCCTCGTACGAGTGCAGTTCCTTGCCCGCGCCGTCGAGCGGAGCGGTGTCGGCGTCACCGACGACGACCACGTGCCGGACGGTCTTCATGTCCGGCAGGACGGACGCCAGCAGCGGCACGAGCGAGGCGTCGACCAGGACGACCCGGTCCTCGGCGTGGCCCGCGATGTAGGCGAGCTGGTCCGCCGACAGCCGGATGTTGAGCGTGTGCAGCACCGCGCCCATGGACGGGATCGCCAGGTACGCCTCCAGGTGCTCGGCGTTGTTCCACATGAACGTGCCGACCCGCTGGTCGCCGTCCACGCCGAGGCCGCGCAGCGCGTTCGCGAGGCGGGCGGCGCGCTCGCCGACCTGCGCGAACGTCCGGCGGCGCGGACCGTCCGCGGTCCAGGTCACGACCTCGCGCGTCCCGAACGTCCCGGTTCCGAACCGCATGATCGAGCTGATGGTCAGCGGGACGTCCTGCATGGTGCTCCACACGGCGCGCCTCCATGTCCGGTTCCAGATGGTGAACCGGATTCTGGTGGCTGGGCGGGTCGCTTGTCAGTACCCCGGAGCCAACTCGCCGACGCTCCTTACCGGACCGGCCGATCCACCCCGTAAGCAGGCACGATCGCCAGGCCGCCCGCCGGACTCGTCCGCCGTCCCGCCCTCAGTCGGCCGGCCCGTCCCGCTGGGCGTCGTTCTCACCCTCGGCGGTGCGTTGACGCCTGTCGTGGGACGTGTCGTCCGGGCGGTGCCTTTCTTCGGCGTGGGTGTTCGGGCGTGGCTGGTCCTCGCTTGGCCCGCCGGTGTGCGAGTGGGGTTCGTCGGCGGCGGAAGCGTGGCTGTTCGGCTGCGGGAAGTCGGCCTCCAGGCTGGCGTCGTCGCGGAGCTTGGCCATGGCGCGCGAGACGGTGCTCTTCACGGTGCCCACGCTGATGCCGAGGACCTCCGCGATCTCGGCCTCGGGCATGTCCTCGTAGTAGCGCAGGACGACGGCGGCGCGCTGCCGGGCCGGGAGGCGGCCGAGCGCGCGGCCGAGGGCGTCCTGCATCTCGCTGCGGCCGGCGTGGTCGGGCACCGGACGGTCGGGCAGCTCGTCGGTGGGGTAGATCTCCAGCTTCCGCCGCCGCCACCAGGAGATCTGCGTGTTGACCATGGCGCGCCGGACGTAGCCGTCCACGGCGGCGCGGTCGTGGATGCGGTCCCAGGCGAGGTAGGTCTTGGCGAGCGCGGCCTGGAGCAGGTCCTCGGCCTCGGCGCGGTCGCCGGTGAGGCGCATCGCGGCGCGCAGCATGACGGGCCCGCGCGCCGCCACGTAGGCGCGGAACTCCTCGTGCCGTGTGCTGGTCACTTCACCACCGGGTCCGGTCGCGCGGTGCCCGCCGGCGAGCGCGCCGGCGACGGGCGCGGGCGGCTCCGGCGGACGGGTCCGCAAACCCCGGACGGCCGCGCGCCGCGACCGCCGCCGAAGATCCCGACCCGCTTCGACCATGACACGGTGATCGTAATTCCGGGCCATCAGATTCGGCATATTCGGGTCAACCCGGTGGAGGATGATTCGCCCGAGTAGGGGAAAAGCAATCCGCCCGGCGACTTATGACGACAAATCCGTCGACAGGGTGACCACTCCGCGTGAACCTTGACTGCACCGACTGACAGCCGGAGGACAGCCATGCCCGCACCGCGCGACCCGTCCGTCCGGCGGCGCTACCGCCGGGCCGTGCTGGGCGGCGGACCGCCGCCGCCCGCGCCCGCCGCTCCTCCACTGCGCGTCCTGACCGGGGCGGTGCTGGACGCGAGCCCGCACGTGCTGGTCCTGGACACGGCGACCGGCGAGGCCCGGCTGCCGATGACGCCGACCACGGCGGTGTGGCACGGCGGGCGCGGGGGCCCCGCCGCGCTGCGTCCCGGCAGGCAGGCGGTGGTCCGGATGGACGCGGACGGCCTCGCCGCCGACCGCGTCTGGGTGGACATCGGCCGGGTGGCCGGGACCCTGCTCTCCGCGCGTCCGGACATGCTGGAGGTCGACCTCGGACCGCACCGGGGCCGCGCCCGGGTCGCCCTCGACCCGCGGGCGTTCCGGCTCGTCCAGGTACGGCATCCGCGCCTGGAGACGGGCTACCTGGTGGACGTCGTGTGCGTCCGCTCGGCCGCCGGTCCGCGCGCGGTCGCACCCGCCACGTCCCAGCCCGGCCACCGGGCTGGAGATCTGGCCCCGCCCGCGCCGCACGCGCCCGTCCCAGCGGTCGTGCGCGGCACCGTGACCTGGTCGGGCTGGCCGGGCGCTCCGCAGAGCACCGGCATGGGAGACGGCACGACCTTCGCCTCCGGACCGGGGGGAGGTCCGCCGGATCGCGCGATCGCGTACCCGGCGGTGGATGGAGAGGGGGTGGCCGGGGGGTGCGGGGAGGCGCCTCCCGGCTGCGTCCCGCTGCCGCTGCTGTCCCTGGGCAGCGGCCTGGACGTGGTCAACGAGTGCTCCGGTCGCGGTGCTGGGCTGACCGTCGCCGAATGCGGATGCGTCGCGGCACGGTTCTGCGACCGCTGCGTGGAATGCGGAACGTCCCCGCGCGGCCGGATCGCGGAACTCGGACCAGCGGCGTTCGCCGCCCTGGGCGGGGACCTGGACGCGGGGTGCTTCAACGCGACGGCGCGGTGGGGATCGGAGGCCGGGACATGGTGACGGTGGTGCAGAACGTCCAGGTGCTGCTGCTGGCGGGAGTGCTGCTGGCGGCGTGCCTGGCGAAACTGGCCGTGCGCGAGCCGGTCGCGGCGACTCCGCACAGGCATGCGGGGGTGCGGGTGCACGGCGTCCCGATCGCGCAGCGCCCGGCGCATGTGCTGCTCCTCCTGCGCGGACGCCGGGCCGGGATCACGCTGGGTATGGCCGAGGGACTGCTCGGGCTGGCCCTCCTGCTGTCGTCCGGGATCCTCGTACGCGTCGTGGCGGCGGTGGGATTCGCGTGCGCGACCTGGGCGGTGCTGGAACTACGGGCACGCCGGCCGGAAGCGGGCTGCGGCTGCTTCGGCGGGCTCAGCGCGAAGCGGGTCGGACGGCGCAGCGTCCTGCGGGCGGCGCTGTTCACGGCCGCCGCCGTGGTGTCGCTCGGCGCGTCCCATCCGGGAGTGGACGTGCCGCGCCTGGAGCACGGCGGCCGGGTGACGGGCGTGCTGCTGCTGGAACTGGCGTTGTTCGCCTCGCTCTCCCCCGAGCTGGCTTTCCTGTGCCGGCTCGGACGCGGCGGGGGCCGTCCACACGGCCGTGCCCGGGGCCTCGGACGCCGCACCCGCCAGGACGTCCCGTGCGAGCGGCGAGCCAGCCCCCTCTCGGAGACCCTGGCGACCCTGCACGCCAGCAGCGCGTGGCTCACCTTCGAGAACGCGCTGGTCAGTGCCGTTCCGATGGACGTGTGGCGCGAGGGCTGCCACCGCTTCCTGGTTTACCGGGCGCGTCTCCACGGCACCGAGGTGGACATCGTCTTCGCCGTCTCCACCGCGGCACGCGCCCGCGAGGTCCGCTACGCCCTCCTCCCGAACGCAGCCCCGGCGGCCACGGACGCGAGCCTTCTCTACGGCTTTCTAGGGACATCCCAAGATGACCGTAGAGAAGGCGATGGGATGCCCATCACGAAATCTACGGCTCTCTAGCGCTCACGCTAGGCACCCTGATACTTCACTCGTCAGGATGGTCTACACGCTTCTAGCGTCGGCGCGAGACAACGGTAGAAAGGGCTCGCGACGCTGGACGATGCGTCCGTCTACCGGCTTCTACCTGCGACGTTAGAGAACCGTAGAGAAGGCTGACGAGTCGTGGTCCGGGCGCGGCTAGGCCGGCTGGGAGCGCAGGAAGCCGCCGAAGTGCGGGACGGTGAAGGCCACCAGGCCGCGCTCGGCGCTGTAGATGAGTCCTTTCTTGATCAGGCCGTCGCGGGCGGGCGAGAGGCTGGACGGCTTGCGCCCCAGCTCCTCGGCCACGGCGGCGGTGGGGACGGGGTCGTCGCCGAGCGCGGCCATGGCGCGCATGTAGTCGCGTTCGGCGGGGGTCGCGCGCTCGTAGCGGCTGCCGAAGAAGCCCACCGCGAGCTCGCTCTCGGCCTCCGGGGCGGCGACCTTGACGTCGTCGACGGTGATCGGGGTGTCTGGGGCGACGTCCCAGGCGACCTTCGCGTACGCCTGGACGAAGTAGGGGTAGCCGTCGGCCGCGCCGTACAGGGCGTCGAGGGCGTCCTCGGTGAAGGTGACGTCCTCGCGCTCGGCGGGCGCGAGCAGCGCGACGTCGGCGGACGCGCGGTCGAGCCGGTCGATGCGGGTGTACCGGAACAGCCGCTCGGAGTAGGACTTGCTCGCCGACAGGACGGCGGGCAGGTGCGGCAGCCCGGCGCCCACCACGATCAGCGGGCCGCCGCTCTGCGACAGTTCGTGGCAGGCGGCGCACAGCGCGGACACGTCGTCGGCGGGGACGTCCTGCATCTCGTCGACGAACAGGGCGATGCCAGCGCCGACGTCGGTGGCGACCGACGCCGCGTCGGTGAGCAGCTCGGTGAGGTCGATCTCGAGGTCGCCGGAGTCGGCGCGGCCGCGTGAGGCGGGCACGTCGATGCCCGGCTGCCAGCGGTGCACGCGCGCCTTCCCCTTGGCGTCCTCCTCGGGCCCGGCCTGCGCGAACGCCTTGAGCACGCCGAGGAAGCCCTCGATGCGGTCGGGCGCGCGGTGCCGGGGCGCGAGCTCGCGGACGGCCATGTGCAGCGCGGACGCGACGGGACGTCGGATCGACTGGTCGGGTCGAGCCTCGATCTTGCCGGTGCCCCACAGTCGCTGCATCGCCATCGACCGGAAGGTGTTGAGCAGCACGGTCTTGCCGACGCCGCGCAGGCCGGTGATGATCATGCTGCGCTCGGGCCGGCCGCGGGCCACCCGCTCCAGCACGACCTCGAACTGCCGCAGCTCGCGGTCGCGCCCGGCCAGTTCGGGTGGGCGCTGGCCCGCGCCCGGGGCGTAGGGGTTGCGCACGGGATCCACGGTCTCGGACTCTATGAGTCCGTATAGCTGCGGCCGTAGATTTCCGTAGAAAGGCGTACGGCGTGTCGCGCCCGCGCGCACTCGCGGGCGCGAGTGCGATTGCGCGGAAGCGGCCACCGTCGCCACCATGCGGACCTCCGGACGGAGCGGGTCGAGGTTGCTCGAACCTGTGTTCGAACCGTTCGAACACAGTAACGCATCCTCTCGGCCGCCGTCATCCCGCCTCGCAAAGAAACGACCACGCCTCGCGGAGGCGTGGTCGTTTCGCGTGCATCGTCCCGACATCGAGCGCGTTTCCGCCCGTCCGGCCCCGGATTCCGGCCACCCCCGAGGTGGGGTTTCCGGCCCGTCGGGCCGGCCGTGCGGCCCTACGCGAGGGGTTCGTCGCGCTCGGACAGGTGCGGGAGCTTCTCGGCGGGGATGGTCCCCATCCGTCCGGCCTGGAAGTCCTCGAACGCCTGGACGATCTCGTCCCGGGTGTTCATCACGAACGGCCCGTAGCGGGCGACCGGCTCGCGCAGCGGCATGCCGCCGAGGATCAGGACCTCCCAGCCGTTCTTGCCCGCGACCGGCTGCGACTCGGCCGCGCGCAGCATCAGCCCGTCCGTCTCACCCTGGTGGTGCGAACCGGCGAACGCCGCGAGCTGGCCCTCCTCCAGCCCGATCTCCTCGACGCCGACCGTGCCACGTCCGGACAGGACGTAGGCGACGGCGTTGAAGTCGCGCGGCCACGGCAGCGTGAGCCGCGCGCCGGGGGCGATCGTCGCGTGCAGGTAGGTGATCGGCGTGTGGGTGATGCCCGGTCCGTCGAACCCGCCGACCTGCCCGGCGATCACGCGCACGAGGGACGAGCCGTCGTCGGACGACAGCAGCTTGACGTCCTGCGCGCGGATGTCCTGGTAGCGCGGCTTGGTCCACTTCTCGGCGCGCGGCAGGTTCACCCAGAGCTGGACGCCGTGGAACAGGCCGCCCTTGGCGACCAGCTCCGGCGGCGGCTGCTCGATGTGCTGGATGCCCGCTCCCGCGGTCATCCACTGCGTCGCGCCGTCCGAGATCAGGCCGCCGCCACCGGTGGTGTCGTGGTGCTGGAAGGCGCCGTCGATGATGTAGGTGACGGTCTCGAAGCCCCGGTGCGGGTGCCAGGGGGTGCCCATCGCCTCGCCCGGCGCGTACTCGACCGCCCCCATGTGGTCCAGGAGGAGGAACGGGTCGGCCATGGCCAGGCTCACGGACGGGAACGGGCGGCGGACCTGGAAGCCCTCGCCCTCCACGTGCCTCTCGGCGGTGACGACCTTGGCCACGCGCCGCCAGTCGGTGCCCTCCCGGCCCAGGCGCGGCAGGCGGGGCAGGGTCATCGGGTCGGCCAGCACGGCGGGCATGGCGTCTCCTCTCGGTCGGGTCCCGGACCGGCGCCCGGGGCTTTCGTGGACCGGAACACGATTGAAGGTTCAACTATTCCGGCCGGAGCCTCACTGTAGGGCAGGTTAGTTGAATGTTCAACCTGGACGTTATACTGCCGGGCATGACAGAACCGCGCTGGCTCGGCGCCGCCCAGCAACGCGACTGGCGGGCCTTCGTGGACGGCAGCGTCCGCCTCACCGAGATCATGGACCGGGACCTCAAGGCCAAGCACGGCCTGTCGGTCTCGGAGTACGAGATCCTGGTCCGCCTCTCCGAGGCCCCCGAACGCAGGCTCCGCATGGCCGAACTGGCCGAGCACGCCAGCCAGTCCCGCAGCCGGCTCTCCCACACCTGCTCGCGGCTGGAGTCCAAGGGCCTGGTCCGCCGGGACAACTGCCCGAACGACAAGCGCGGGGTGTACGCGTTCCTCACCGACGCGGGCTTCGAGGCCCTCGACCGCGCGGCCCGCGACCACGTCGAGACCGTCCGGGACTACTTCGTGGACGTCGTCGAGCCGTCCGACCTGGAGGCGATCGGACGAGCCTTCACCGCCGTCCTCAAGCGCATCGACTCCGCCTGACCGCTCCGCCCCGCCCTGCCATGGCGCTCAGGCCGGGTCCGCCCCGCCCTGCCATGGCGCTCAGGCCGGGTCCGCCCCGACCGGACCGGCGTCCGGCGGGATCCGCTCCGTCCGGCCCGGCCTCGCCCCGCGCGGCACGCGCGGCACGCGCGGCGGTCAGAGGCTGAGGCCGGTCAGGAAGCCGACCGACACCAGGGTCAGGAACCCCCAGCAGATCATCATCCCGAAGCCGAACGGCCGCCCCCGCCCCCCGACCTTCCAGACCAGCAGCGAGCCGAGCCCGAACGCGACCACGACCAGCGCCACGAACTGCGGCAGCGTGCTCGCGCGCCGGGCCATCATCATCGGCGCGTACATCATCACCAGGTCGACCAGCGCGAACGTCAGCGCGCCCGCCGCGCCCGTCCACAGGTCGCTGCGGCCGGGCAGCCGGGGCGGCCGCTCCCAGCGCAGCCGGGGCTGGTCGGACGGCGGCGCCTCCACTGTGGACGCCACCGCGAAGATCTCGTCTTCCAGGCTCGGGACCTGATCGTCCCGCGGTTGGGTCATCGCTCCCCCTCGGACCGGGCGGGGGCCCGCATCACCGGCGTGTCCACGTCGTTCCGGTCGTCCGCGGGCCCGGTTCCGGTCGTGCGTCGGGCCGCCGGTGAGGGCACGCCCCTGCTCGCACGGTAGCGAACCGAAGGTCCCACGCGAAGGTCGCCGCCCGTGTCATCCTGCTGAAATGCCGTTCCACCGGACTCCCAGCTCCCGGATCCGTGCCGTCCGCCCCGGCGCGGCGGGCCCGTCCCGCCGTCCGACCGGCCCTGTTCCCGTACCCGCCGGAACCAATCGCGGCTCCGCCTTTCCGGCAGTCAGCGGGGCGCCTCGCGGCGCCTCCGTGCTCGCCCGCGGCGGGACGGGCCGCCGGGCCGCCGTCCTCGCCGCCGCGCTCGCCGTCGCCTCGGCCGCGGCGACCGGATGCGGACACGGGGAGTCGAAGCACCCGTCGGGCGGGTCACCCGCCACGCCGCCCGTCGCGACCAGCCCGGGCGGCACCGTCGGCACGGCGACCGCCACGTCGTCGCCGACGCAGGACCTGAGCCGCTTCCACGCGGACATCACCAAGGTGACCGCGAAGGACCTGTCGCACTCGTGGCGCTCGGGCTGCCCGGTCCCGCCGTCCGGCCTGCGCATGATCGTGATGAACTACTGGGGCATGGACGGGCGGCCGCATCCGAACGGGCGGCTCGTGGTCAACGCCTCCGCCGCCAACAAGCTCGCCGGCGTGTTCCGCAAGCTGTTCGAGAACAAGTACCCGATCCACAAGATGGTGCCGGTGGACGCCTACAAGGGCAGCGACTTCGACTCCATCGAGGACGACAACACCTCGGCGTTCAACTGCCGCAACGCCACGGGCGCGGGGCACTGGTCGCAGCACGCCTACGGGCTCGCCGTCGACCTCAACCCCTGCGAGAACCCGTACGTCACGGCCGACGGGCACATCGAGCATCCGCGCTGCGTGAAGTTCGGCGACCGTTCGCGCCGCGACCCCGGGCTCATCCACGCGGGGGACTCCACGGTCAAGGCGTTCGCCTCGATCGGCTGGGGCTGGGGCGGGTCGTGGTCCGGCACCCGCGACTACCAGCACTTCTCCAGCACCGGCCACTAGCGGCATCAGGGGCGGCAGGCTCCTGGCCGGCCCCGCTACATCATCGCGACGAGCGCGATCCCCAGGACGGCGGCGACGACCACCACGGCCACGACACCGATGATCAGGCCGACGTTGCCGCCGGACACCTTCTTCTCGGGCTGCTGCTGCGCCTTGGCGACGAAGTTCTCGAACTGGTGGGTGGTGCCGGCCGGATCATTCGGCGTCTGCTGCGACATGCGCTGAAGAGTAACGGAACCCTTCCGGGCGTTTCATGCCGTTTCCACTCTTGTCTCCACGACCAGCTCGTCACCGGACTCCGACAGCTCCAGCCGGACGCCCGCCATCGACAGCTCCCCCGTGCGCCGCAGGTGGGTGCCGCCGCACGGCAGTGACGCGTGCCCTTCGGGCAGGTCGCAGCGCCAGACCCGGCGCGCGGCGAGCTCGTCGGACGGCGCGTCCACCCGGACCGGGACGTCCGCGTCGATCCAGTCCCCGAGCCGCGCGTTCACCGACGCCGCGATCCCGTCGAGCTGGTCGCGCAGGCCGTCCGGGTCGAAGCCCCGCTTCCGCAGCGACCTGCCGATCCGGTAGGTGTCGACGCTGCCGTCCGGGACGATCCGGGACGCGGTGATCGCGAGCTGGTCGAAGTCGGGTCGGCCCAGGGCGTCGGTGCGCGGCGCGTCCTTGCGCCACCGCTCCGCGAGCGCCTCGTTCAGCGCGAGCGCCATCAGGTGGCAGGCGGTGTGCCCGGCCGACAGCGCCCGCCGCCGCACCGGCTCGACGTCCAGCTCGACCAGCTCGCCCTCCGGGACGCGCCGCTCCAGGACGTGCACGACCAGCCAGGCCCAGTCCGGGTCGCCGCGCCGGACCGGGATGTCCTCGCCGGTCAGCAGCGGCCCGCCGGTCAGCGGCGCGGCCCCGGTCACGCAGTCGGCGACCCGCAGCTCCAGCTCGTCCCAGCGCAGCACGCCGGTGTCGGCCGGCTGGTCGGGCCACGTGCCGTCCAGCGGATGGAACGGCGTCTCCGCCACGACCACGCCGTAGCCGCCGTCCACGGGAGCGGCGGCGACCACCCGCGACCGGCCGCTGACCTCGCCTCTCGGGAAGGTCACCGCGGTCGACTCCTTGATGTCCCCCATCCCGCGAAGCTACCAACCGCGCCCGTCTCGCCCGGACGTCGCCCTCTTCCCGCACGCTAAGGTGGGGATGTCCCAGGAGGCTTCGCCTAGTGGACGAGGGCAACGGTCTTGAAAACCGTCGAGCCGGCACTCCCGGTTCCGTGGGTTCGAATCCCACAGCCTCCGCGTACGAACCCCCGAATCCCACCCGGGGGTTCTTCCTTTTCCCCGGACGACCCTTTGCCCAAGGTTGGCCGCCCGCTTGTCGCGGCTTCGGAATCATCGAACGGTGCCGAAGCCGAGTGACACGACCTCCAGGGCCAACGCGGTGGCGCTCGGCGGCCTGCTGTTCCTGCTGCTGCGGCTCCTCGCGGTCGCGCACTACAACTGGGACGTCGCGTTCGCCCTCGCCGACACCGTCAACTTCGACGACGTGATCGGCGTGGTCGTCGGCACGTTCCTCGGCGCGGCGGGCTTCACCGCCGTGCTCCTCGCCCTGGTCCTGCCGGTCGCGGTCGTGCACCACGTCCGGCGGCTGCGCGAACGGAACTGGAGACCGCACGACCTGGTCATGCTGGCCGTCCTCGTCGGCGTGTTCGCCGCCGCGCTGATCACTCTGCGGGACTGGGCGACGCTGCTGGTCGTGCTGGCGCTCAGCTCGGCGTTCCTGCTGGCCGTCCAGCGGGACGGCCGGGCGCGGGGATGGCTGGAGCGGGCGTCCGCGCACCTCGGCGTCATGGTGTGGCTGGCGCTGTTCGCGCTGGCCGGGCTCACCGACACGGTCTGGGTGCCGGAGGAACGCCTCGTCCTGAAGGACGGCGGCGCCGTCACCGGTTACGTGATGGACGTGCGCAGCCCGTACACCGAGGTGCTGACCGCGCACGACCGGAGGATCCGCATCGTGACGAGCGAGAACGTCGTGTCGCGCGCGGAGGAGTAGCCGCGTTCCCTCACTCCTGCGGGACGGCGAAACCCGGGATCGACGGCCACCGGACGGTCAGCACGGTCGAGTCCTCCTCGGCCTCCCACGAGTGGTCGACCTTGTCCCAGACGACGTAGTCGCCCTGCTCGGTGAGCACGACGTCCCGTCCGGGGAACTCCATCCGGAACCGGCCGCCGATCAGCACCAGCAGGGCCGTCCGCTCATCGCCGGTCGCCCACTGGGCGCGCCGCTCCCCGGCCGGATGCACGCCCCACTTGATCTCGACGGCGTCGCTGTGCCGGATGTCGCCGTCGGGCTTGAAGTGCCCGAGCAGCCAACCCCGGTCGCCCGCCGCGTCCACCGGCGCCCGGCCCACGTAGATCCCGTCGTCCGCGTCTCCCACGACGAGCGACCTTAGCGCCCGTCCCCGCGCGCCGGGGGGACGGGCGGCCGGACGGTCAGGTCGCGGACGGGCGCTGCCAGGCGAAACCGTCGCCGACGACGGCCGCGAGCTGCAGGTATGCCTCGCGGGTCGCGGGGGCGAGCGCCTCCAGCTCCAGCTCCGCGCCCTCCTCCAGGTGGTCGTCGTAGGGGATCCGGACGACCGCGCGGCACCGCGACTCGAAGTGCGCCTGGAGCTTGTCCAGGTCGACCTGGCTGCGGGTGCGGTTGCGGACCATCGACAGCACCACCACGCCGTTGCGCACCAGGTGGCCGTGGTCGTGCGCCTCCAGCCAGTCGAGCGTGGCGCTCGCCGAGCGCGCGCCGTCCACCGAGGGGGAGCTCACCAGGACGAGCTGGTCGGCGAGCGCGAGCACGCCCGCCATCGCGCTGTGCAGCAGACCGGTGCCGCAGTCGGTGATGCAGACCGAGTAGTACTGCTCCAGGACGACCGCGACGGCCGAGTAGTCCTCGGCGCTGAACGCCTCGCTGACCGCCGGGTCGCGGTCGGACGCCAGGATCTCCAGCCGCGCCTCGTTCTGCGAGGTGAACGCGCGGACGTCGGCGTACCGGTGCACGCGGTCGCGGTTGTTCAGCAGGTCGCGGACGGTCGCGGCCGTCTCCAGCCGGACCTTGTCGCTCAGCGTCCCGCGGTCGGGGTTGGCGTCCACGGCGATCACGCGGTCGCCGCGCAGCGACGACAGCATCGAGCCGAGCCCGGTCGTGGTCGTCGTCTTGCCGACGCCGCCCTTCAGCGACATCACCGCGACCCGGTGGTGGCCGCCCGCGACCATCGTCCGGGCGCGCGCGACCAGGTCCTTGCGGCGCAGCTCCGCGGACGACTCGCCGGGGTGGATGCTGCCGGCCGTCGCCTTGTACACCGCGCGCCGCCACCCGCCGGACGGCGCGATCTTGCGCTCGCCGAGCAGGTTCTCCGAGCTGAGGCTCTCGGCGCCCTGCGGCTGCGCGGGCTGCGGCGGGTGCCCCGGCTGACCAGGCTGCCCGGGCTGGCCGGGCTGCCCGGGGTGAACGGGCTGGCCGGGCTGCGGCGCGTATCCCGGAGCGCCGGGCGCTCCGTAAGCGCCTGGCGTCTCGTAGCCGCCCGGCGGCGGGACGACCATGCCGGGATGCGCGCCCTGCGCATCCGCAGGCGCGGCCGGAACACCCTGCTGCCCCATCCCGGGGGCGTACCCAGCGTCCGGACCGGGCGGGAAGCCCGCGCCACCAGGCACGGGACCGTACCCGTGGGGCGCGTAGGGCGAACCGCCTTCGGGTGGAGCCGCGAAGCCACCGTCGGTCCCCGGCGCATAACCGCCTTCGGGCGCGGAACTGGGTGTACCGGGCGGATAACCGCCCTCCACCGGAGCGCCGTATCCCGTATCGGGCGCGGCGTTGGGCGCACCCGGCGGGTAACCGCCTTCGGCCGGGGCTCCGTACCCGGAACCGGGCGCGGGCGTGAACCCGCCTTCCGCCCCGCCGTTGGCCGCGTACGTGAAGCCGCCTTCGGGCGCAGGCGCGAAACCGGAGTCGGGCGCGGGCGCGAAACCGGCGTCGGATGAGGGCGCGAAGCCGGAGGCGGCCGCAGGTGAGTTTCCGTGCTCAGGCCCGGTGCCAGGCGTGTGGCCGCCTTCCGGAGAGGGGCCCTGGGAGAAGGCGGTGTCGCCGGGGCGGCCGGAGAAGGGCTGCTGCGCGTCGGCTCCGGCCTCCGGGTCGTCGGAAGCGGTCGGCCCGGCGGGGGTGGCGTGCGGAGGCTGGTCGCTCAGGGCGCCGGGGTAGGCCGGGAACGCCCCCGGCTCGCCGAACTGGTCGGAGCCGGGAGGCGGCGGAACCGGAGCGCCGTTGCCGGGCGGGTACGGCGTGTCCATCGGGGGCGGACCCCAGGACGAGCCGGACGGGTCGTTGGGCGCGTACGGCGGCGGGACGGCCGGGACGCCGAAGGGCGGCGGCCCCTGGCCCTCCGGACCGGGCATACCGGGGACCTGGGCACCGGAGAAGCCCTGACCTGCGGCGTTCGGGTCGTTTCCGGGCGCGCCCGGGTACGCGGCGGGCGGGACGGGCGCGGCCTCGTAAGGCTGCGGACCGCCCGCGAACGGTGGCGGCGAGGCCGCGTAGGGCGGCGGCGCCGGAAGGTCGCCGTAGGGCGGCGGAGGCGGGGCGGGCCGGCCGTCCACCGGAGGCGGCGGGGCCAGCCACGGGTTCGCCTCGTCGGGCCGCGGCGGCTGCGGGCCGCCGATCGGCCCCGGCGCGGGCCCGATGGGACCGGGCGGGGGACCGGGCGGGTAGGCGTCGGCGCCCGGCTGCGGCCCGGGGGCGGGCGGTTCGATGGTCGTCTCCGCGTTCGGCTCCGGCCCGTCGCCGGGCTTCTCCGGCTCTCCGGAGTCGCCGGGCCGGTCGGACGAGGCGGCGGAACCGGGCCGGTCGGACGGGGGACGGTCCGCGCCCGCGGGTTCACCGCTCATCGCGTCCAGGGAGGCGAGGCGCTCCTCCAGCGAGGGACCGTCTTGATCGTTCCGTGCCACCGTCACTCCCCTCGGCGCTGCCATTAAACGATCTTTTACCGACATGGACGACGGCAACGACCATGAGCAGGATACCGACGCTTCTTACCGCATATCACGGGCGTTACACGCCTTTTCCGGATGGGTGCCGCGGCGTTCGGGCCGGTGGGACGCCCGGTAGCGTGAACTCCATGCACGCCATCGTGATTCGTGAGCCTGGAGACGCCGACGTGCTCCAGTGGGACGAGGTTCCCGATGCCGAGCCCGGCCCGGGCGAGGTGCTGGTCGAGGTCGCGGCGAGCGCCGTGAACCGGGCCGACGTGCTGCAACGCCAGGGCTTCTACGATCCGCCGCCGGGCGCGTCCCGGTATCCCGGCCTGGAGGTCTCGGGCCGGATCGCGGCGCTCGGCGACGACGTGATCGGCTGGACCGTCGGCGACGAGGTGTGCGGGCTGCTCTCAGGCGGCGGCTACGCCGAGAAGGTCGCCGTCCCCGCCGGTCAGCTGCTGCCCGTCCCGGCGGGCGTGGACCTGGTCGAGGCGGCCGGGCTGCCCGAGGTCGTCTGCACGGTGTGGTCCAACGTCTTCATGCTGGCCGACCTGCGTCCGAGCGAGCGCTTCCTCGTGCACGGCGGCGGCAGCGGGATCGGCACCATGGCGATCCAGCTCGCGCACGCGCTCGGGTCGCCGGTGGCGTGCACCGTCGGCAGCGAGGCGAAGGCCGCGCGGTGCCGCGAGTTCGGCGCCGACGTCGCGATCAACTACCGCGAGGACGACTTCGTCGAGCACGGGCCGTTCGACGTCATCCTGGACAACATGGGCGCGAAGTACCTGGCGCGCAACGTGGCCGCCCTCGCGCCGAACGGACGGCTCGCGGTCATCGGGCTGCAGGGCGGCGGGCGCGCCGAACTCGACCTCGGCGAACTGCTGCGGAAGCGGGGCTCGGTGCACGCAACCTCGCTGCGCGCCCGTCCGTTGGACGAGAAGGCCGACATCGTGCGGAGCGTCCGTGAGCACGTGTGGCCTCTGCTGGAATCGGGAAGGGTCCGTCCGGTCGTGGATCGGACCGTCCCCATGTCCGAGGCCGCGCACGCCCACCGCCTTTTGGAGGACGGCGCACATGTCGGCAAAATCCTGCTGACCCTGGATAGATGAGGTGTGTGAGATGAACGAGCCTTCGCGGAACCAGCCGGAGCAGGAGCCGCAGGTCCTGGTGGTCGGGCCGAACGGGATCGCGATCGAGGGCGCCCCGGGCGACGGCGACAAGGACGAGAAGTCGGTCGCGGAGATGGTCGAGCAGCCCGCCAAGGTGATGCGGATCGGCGGGATGATCCGGCAGCTCCTGGACGAGGTCAAGGCCGCCCCGCTGGACGAGGCGAGCCGGGCCCGGCTGCGTGAGATCCACAAGTCGTCGATAAAGGAACTCGAAGACGGCCTGGCGCCCGAGCTGGTCGCCGAACTGGAACGGCTCTCCCTGCCGTTCACCGAGGGGACCGTCCCCAGCGAGGGCGAGCTGCGGATCGCGCAGGCGCAGCTGGTCGGCTGGCTGGAAGGGTTGTTCCACGGCATCCAGACCACGCTGTTCGCGCAGCAGATGGCCGCGCGCGCCCAGCTTGAGCAGATGCGCCGCGCGCTCCCGGCGGGCATGGTCCAGCCGCAGGGCGACGACCACGACAACCACCGCCAGTCGGGCCCCTACCTGTAACCGCGTCTCAGCACTCGGGGAAGAGGCGTTCGAGAACGCGCGCCACGCCGTCCTCGTCGTTGCTGCCGGTGGTGTCGGTGACGGCGGCGAGGACGTCCGGGTGCGCGTTGGCGACCCCGAACGAACGGCCCGCCCAGGTCAGCATGGGCAGGTCGTTCGGCATGTCGCCGAACGCCACGACCTCCCGGGCGTCCAGCCCGAGGTCGCCCGCGAGCTCCGCGAGCGCGGTCGCCTTGGTGACGCCGTGCGCGCTCATCTCCAGCAGCCCCCGGCCGGACGAGTGCGTCACGGTGACCAGGTCGCCGACCGCCCGCCGCGCGCGCCGCGAGAGGCCGTCCGGCTCGCTGTCGGGATGGAACGCCAGCAGCTTGGTGCCGGGCCGGGCGATCAGCTCCTCGCCGTCGACCGGCCGTCCGCCGATCGCGTCGGCGTCCCAGCGCCCCAGGTTGTAGCGCGCCTCGAACACGAACCCGTCCGGGTACTCGACGGCGAACCGGAGCTCGGGCTCGGTCGCCCGCAGCCGCTCCACGACCTTCGCGATCACCTCGGGCTCGATCAGCCGCGCCTTGAGCACCGCCTCGGTGTGCAGGTCGTACCGGACGGCCCCGTTCGCGCAGATCGCGACGCCCCGGTGCCCGACCGCCTCGGCGATCTCGTGCATCCACCGCGGCGGCCGGCCGGTCACCATGACCACGGTCGCCCCGGCGCGCTCCACCCGTCCGAGGGCCTCGACCGTGCGGTCCGAGACCGTCCCGTCGGACCGCACGATCGTTCCGTCCAGGTCGGTCGCGATCAACCGGGGCATGCGAGCGGCCATGTCACCTTCCAGAAGGCCCGTACCACGGCATGATCGAGCCGCGGTGCCCCCGAGCTTAGGCGACCCCGCCCCCGCCCGGGCCACCCGCCGCCGGTGCGCGCCCGCGCCCGGGACGCGAAGAAGCCCGTCCTTCACGGCGAAGGACGGGCTTCCTGGCGGTTCGTCAGCGCTTGACCGGCTCCAGGACCTCAAGGCCGATGAACTTCTGCAGCGCCTTCGGGACGCGGACCGAGCCGTCGGCCTGCTGGTGGTTCTCCAGGATCGAGACCATCCAGCGGGTGGTGGCGAGGGTGCCGTTCAGCGTCGCGACCGGGCCGCTCTTGCCGTTCTCGTCGCGGTACCGGACCGACAGGCGGCGCGCCTGGAACTCGGTGCAGTTCGACGTCGAGGTGACCTCGCGGTAGCGCTGCTGCGACGGCACCCACGCCTCGCAGTCGTACTTGCGGGCCGCGCTGGTGCCGAGGTCGCCCGCCGCCACGTCGATCACCCGGTAGGGGATCTCGACCTTGGCGAGCATCTGCTTCTCCCAGTCCAGCAGGCGCAGGTGCTCCTCGTGCGCGTCCGCCGGGTCGCAGTAGGAGAACATCTCGACCTTGTCGAACTGGTGCACCCGGATGATGCCGCGGGTGTCCTTGCCGTAGGAGCCCGCCTCGCGGCGGAAGCACGACGACCAGGCCGCGTACCGCCGCGGCAGCGCGTCGATGATCTCGTTCATGTGGTAGGCGGCCAGCGGCACCTCGGACGTCCCGACCAGGTACAGCTCCTCCTCGGGGAGCTGGTACACCTCGGCGGCGTGCGCGCCGAGGAAGCCGGTGCCCTCCATCGCCTCCGGTTTCACCAGCACCGGCGGGTACATCGGGACGAACCCGTTCTCGACGGCCTGCTCCATGGCCAGGTTGAGCAGCGCGTACTGCAGCCGCGCGCCGACGCCGGTCAGGTAGTAGAACCGCGCGCCCGACACCTTCGCGCCGCGCTCCATGTCGATCGCGCCGAGCGACTCGCCGAGCTCCAGGTGGTCCTTCGGCTCGAAGTCGAACGACGGCGTCTCGCCGACGTGCTCCAGGACGACGAAGTCGTCCTCGCCGCCGGCCGGGGCGCCCTCCTCGACCAGGTTCGGGACGACGCGCAGCACGTCGGTCAGCTCGCGGCCGATCCGGTCGGCCTCGGCCTCGGCGTCCTTCACCTGCTGGGCCAGCTCCTTGGCGCGGGTCAGCAGCGCCTGCCGCTCGTCGCCCTGCGCCTTGGAGACCGACTTGCCGAAACTCTTCTGCTCCGCGCGCAGCCGCTCGAACGACGACTGCGCCGAGCGGCGCCGCTCGTCCAGGTCGAGCAGGGTGTCGACGACGGTCTCATCCTCGCCGCGGGCGCGCTGTGACGCGCGCAGCCGCTCGGGATCCTCTCGAAGAGCTCGCAGGTCAATCACACCCATGAGGCTACCGGCCCGGGTGTGTCCGCCGCGCGCCAATATGCCCCCTGGTGCGATCAGCGGGTGCCGGTGGCGAGCAGGGCGTTGGCGGGCAGGGCCAGGCGGCCGTCGGACGTGGCGTAACGCGTGGCCAGCCGGTCGTAGGCGGCCTTGACCTTCGCGACGGTCGGGGCGTCCTGGCGGGAGACGATCACCCCGTTGGTGCCGATCCGGGCGAGCGCGCCGCCGGTCCACCATTCCTCGGGGTCGACCAGGTGCGTCCAGCGCAGCTCGGCGTCGCGGGCGTCCGCGAAACCCGCGTCGCGGAGCAGGGCGGCGAACGGGCCGCGCTTGCCCAGCTCGGCGAACGGCGACGTCGGGATGTCGTCCGGCACCGGCACGCCCGCCTCCTCCAGCGCCTCGCCGACCAGCGACAGCGCGCCGGACGGCGGCATCTCCCAGCAGGTCAGCGCCAGTTTCCCGCCCGGCCGCAGGACGCGGGCGAACTGCCGGACGGCCTCGTCCGGACGGCTCACATGGTTGATCACGAAGTTGCCGACGACCGCGTCGAACGACGCGTCCGGCAGGGGCAGCTCGGGCAGGACCGCCTCGCGGACGTCCAGGCCGGGCACGTTCGCGCGGGCCGTGGCGGCCATCCCGGGATCGGCGTCCACCGCGACCACCGACGCCCCGCGCCGCACGGCCTCCCGGGACACCACGCCCGGCCCGGTGCCGACGTCCAGGACGCGGGTCCCGGACGCGACGTCCGCGGCGTCCAGCAGCGGGCCCACCGACCACGTGCTCATCCTGGCGAATCCGCGCTGGTAGGCGTCGGCCCGGCCGTCCCAGAGGTCCCGTTCATAGGTGTCGAAGTCCACGGACCCACCGTAGATCAGCGCGCGTGACGCGGGGCGGCGATCCCCGGCGCGCACGGCGTGGGGAGATCGAGTCCGGGCACCGGCGCCGATCCAGGGGAAGGACGAAGGCTTTGCCTCAGTTCGACCAGAAGGGGAGGAAATATCATTTTCAGTAGAAAGGTGAGGATCAGTCCCCGGGTACGGGCGGCGGTGCTGGACAGCTTCCGGCTGACGGTCATCGCGGTCATGGCCTACGGGCTGGCGCGCTGGCTGCTGCCGCCCAAGGGCCCGCTGCCGCTGCTCGCCCCGCTGACGGCGCTGCTGGTCGTCCAGGTCTCGGCGCTGCAGACGCTGCGGTCGGTGTGGCAGCGCGTCCTCGCCGTCACCTTCGGCGTCCTGACGGCCGTGGCGCTCGGCGACGGCCTCGGCTTCTCCTGGTGGAGCCTCGGGCTGGCGATCTTCGCCGGCCTCGCCATCGGCTACGGGATGCGGCTGGGGGACCAGGCGCTGGAGGTCCCGATCAGCGCGATGCTGATCTTCTCCCTGGGCGCCACGAACGAGTCCGCCGCCTGGGAGCGGATCTCCGAGACCCTGATCGGCGCGGCGGTCGGACTGATCGCCGGGCTCGCCTGGCCGCCGCTGCGGATCGGCGAGGCCCGCGCGGCCCTCGGCGAGGTCGCCGGCCGGATCGCCGAGACCGTCGACGGCATGGCGTCCGACCTGCGCGCCGATCCCGGCGTGGACGAGGCCGAGGACTGGCTGGAGGACGCCAAGCGGATGTTCCGCGAGATCGCCCGCACCGACGAGGCCATCGGCCAGGCCGAGGACAGCGTCCGCCTCAACCCGCGCGCCCTCTCCCTGATCGACGCCGGCGTCGCCCTCCGGGACGGCCTGGAGATGCTGGAGCACTTCTGCCTGTCCCTGCGGACGATGAACCGCGCGATCGTGGACAGCGTCCGCAGCGAGGACGACGACGAGCACATCCTGGCGAGCCAGGACGCCCGCGACCGGCTCGCCGACGTCATGGACGAACTGGGCGACGGTGTCCGGGCCTACTGCAGGCTCGCGACCACCGACCTGACCCGCAAGACCGTCCCCCGCGAACTGGAGGAACGCCTGGACGCCATCGTCGAGTCCGCCAGCGAGGACCGGCACCGCCTCGCCGCCCTGCTCTCCGAACAGGAGAACGGCATCCGCCAGCGCACCCTCTACGGCGAGATCATCATGCACATCGACCGGCTGATCAACTACCTGCACCCCGAGCACCGCGAACGCGCCCGCGAACGCTGGCGCGGCCGCGACCTGGCCGCCCGCCACCTCCCGGACCGCCAGGCCGGCATCGTCCGCCGAACCCGCCGAAGCGGCCGCCCGCGCCGAAGAGGAGCCGACACCCCGCCGCCCCTCGACACCACCCCCCCGGCCCGCACCCCCAAGAACCGAAACCAGTGACCCCCGCCCGATCAGTCCTCGCCGAACACCTGCTCCAATGAGGCGGCCTCGGCCCCCCGCCGCAGCCACCGCTTCAGCGTCTTGCTCTCGGTGCAGGAGGTGATGCGTTGCCGGGCGGCATCCGTCAGGGCGAACCGTGCGGACAACAGGTCGATCACCATCTCCTGCTCTCCGCGGATGAAGCCTTCGGCACGGATCTCTTCGAAGAGCCTCTTGTCCTTGATGATCGTGCTCACAATCTGCCTCCAGGGTTCGAGCAGGCTGCTCTTGGCCAGCCCGGCGTGAAGAAAAGTCCCCAGGAACCGGGCGGTCTCCAGATCCTGTTGCTTGAGAGCGGCCAACCCCTCTTCCAGGGCCTCGATTATGCCCGGCGTGGGCTCACGCGACGCGTGTGTCAGGACACGGAACGCGGCGGACATCGGGTCGCGGACGAACTCGGCGGCCGAGGTCAGCGGGCTCACGTTGTCCGGGGCCAGGACGATCGGCCAGGTGCACTGGGACGGCCGGTCCGCCAGCCCGGTGAAGATCGCCTGGCGGGCCCAGTTCGCGGTGGCGACATCGTGGCAGACGACGATGAGGGTGACCTCGCAGTCGTACTTGTTGCGCAGGTAGGCGACGTAGTACGGCCACGCCTTCAGCTTGTCCCGGGCGACCCGCTCCTGCGCCTCGATGACCACGATGTGCGGGCCGTCCACGGTCTCCACCATCAGCACGGTGTCGGCCTCGGACTCGACGGCCCGGATCTCGTTCAGGTTCGAGTTGATCTCGTGGACGGCGAGCACCTTGGGGAAGCTGAGGCCCGCCGCCCTGTCCAGGAAGTCGGCGAACAGGCGCGGGTCGTGGCGGAAGATCTGATGCAGCGCCTCGTGCGGGGGCTTGACCATGAGCGGCACATTACCCACCGCAGTCGAACGATTACCTGAGGTTCGAGGTTTTTGGTTCGTGCAAATGTCCCGGCAGCAGAAGGGCCGCCCCCAGTTGGGGAGGCGGCCCTTATGTGGGGGTGGTGGTCAGCGGACGTCGACGTAGTCGCCGGTGCTCCAGACGCCCAGGTAGGAGGAGCTGCCCGCGTAGGCGGCGGCCCAGGTGCCGTCGGCGGTCGCCTTGAAGTTCTTGCTGAACCAGCCGTTGCGGTCGGCCTTGGCGGTTCCCATGGCCTTCCACTTCGACGACCCCGAAGGCTTGAAGTAGACCGTCAACGCCGCCCCCGCGCCGGGCTTCCAACTGCCGACGAGCTTGGTGAGCCGTCCCTTCACCGTGAGCGTCCGGCCCTTCTTCACCGGCTCTGGCGACGCGTTGAAGGACGAGACCGCCGTCTTGTACCGGGCGTCCACGAAGATGCGCGGGGTCGCGGACGCCTCGTCCAGGGTGCCGCCGATGCCGGTGCCACCGGCGAAGTCCACCCACCAGGTGCCTTCGGACTTGGCGACACCGGTGAGCGAGAAGCGTCCGGCCGCGTCCGTCCGGCCGACGGCCATGTTGAACATCCGCCCCGGTCCGGGGCTGAACGTGAGCCGCACGGGGACGTTGGCGACGTTGGTCTTGCCGGCCGGTGCGCCGGTCCGGACGATCTGGCCGCTCAGGGTGACCTTGCCGTTGACGGCGACGGGGCTCGGCCGGGCGGTCACGCCGATGATCCGCGTCCGGAACGAGGATCGGCGATGCTCGCCCGCCATGGTGCTCTGGAGGAAGGGGCCGTTCGCGGAGTCCACCCGCCAGGTGCCCGATCCGGTGACCGTGACAGGCAGCGAGTAGCGGCCGTCGGCTCCGGTGGCGAGTGTGCCGAGTGCGGTGCCCTGGCTGGTCCCCTCGGGGATGAACGAGAGCTTGACCGGGCTCGCGGGGAGCGGGACCCAGGCTCCGGCGGAGTTCTGGCGTTCCAGCAGCCCGGAGAGGGTGATCCTGTCGCCGACCCGCGCGGCGCTTGGGACCGGAGTGATCGAGACCCGCGTCGGCTGCGCCCGGAAGGGGAAGCTCACCTTGGCCGTCGCGGAGGCGTAGCCGCTGTGCCCGGAGACGTGGAGCGAGGCGTCCGGGACCGTCGGCCTCACCTTCAGCGAGAAGGAGCCATCGTTCGCGGTCGTGGTCTGGGCCTCCGGTGCGTTCAGGGAGACCGTCACGCCGCCGAGCGGCGCGCCCGCGGTGTCGGTGACCCGGCCGGTGATCGTGACCTCGCGGTGGTCGAAGTCGACCGTGCCGGGGGTGACCCGGACGTCGGCCAGCCGCTGGGCCTGGAGCATGGAGAAGATCGGCGACCGCATGAGGCGACTGTCGTTCTGCTCGTCCCAGACCGTCACGGCGACCTGGTACCGGCCGGGAGCCGGCGGGTCGAAGACCAGGCCGGTCGCGTAGTCGGTGCGGGTGACACCCCCGGGCAGCTCCGCCGACTGCTGCACCGTGGGCACGACGTCCGCGCCGATCTGCTCGTTCGTTCCAGCCCGGTAGAGCCGCGCCACGATCTTGCTGACCTCGCCGGAGTGCGTGACGACGGCCTGCGCGCCGAACGCGCCGGTCGTGAACCCGCCCCGGCCTGCAACGAGAGTGAAGACGCCGCCGGGTCGGTCGAGGAACGCGACCTGAGCGATCTCGGTGTGCTCACCCGACGGGTCGTCGACCCGGACGTCCAGGTAAGTGCGGCCATCCCGGAGGGCGAAAGGTGCTGTGGCGGACCAGACGGCGCCTGCCTCAGGCTCACCGCTCTCCTCTCCCCGCGCTACTCCGGGGACGGTCGCGTACGGCTCGGTCGCGCCCTTGAGGCGGAACCCGAAATCGACGGTCGCCTGAGCGTCGGCGGCGATGAGCCGCACGTAGGGCGCTGCCTTGCCGTCCGTCCCCACAACGATCCCCGCGTCCGCGACGATCGGGCCGGACGCCGATTCGGCGGACGCCGGCGCGAACGGCAGCAGGGCCAGGACGGTGAACAGCGACGCGAGGGCCGCCAAAGATCTTCGCAAGGAACGCTCTCCATGATCACGTGGGTGAAGCATGGAGAGGACGCGTGAAGGTCAACGGGGGTTTACCTTCGCGCTGCGGGGGTTTCGGTCAGCGTTCGGTGGCGCCGCAGCGGATGGTGGCGAGCCAGGCGGCGGCCTCGGTGAAGTCGTGGTCGTGGGTGCCCCGGCGGACGTCCGGGCGGACCTTGTCGGCGCGGCTGTAGGAGCCGAGGAAGCGGACGTCGGCGCAGACGCGGCGCAGGCCCATGAGGGCCTCGCCGACGCGGGACTCGAAGACGTGGCCCTCGAAGTCCATCCAGAACAGGTAGGAGCCGAGGCCCTGGCCGGTGGGACGGGACTGGATGAGGGACAGGTTGATGCCGCGCACGGAGAACTCGGTGAGGATCTCCAGCAGGGCGCCGGGGTGGTCCTCGCCGAGGAAGGCGACGACGCTGGTGCGGTCCATGCCGGTGGGGGGCGGCGGGGAGCAGGGGCGGCGCAGGGCGACGAAGCGGGTGACGGCGTCGGCGACGTCGTGGATGTCGGAGGCGAGGACCTCCAGGCCGTACCGGGCGGCGGCGAACGAGCCGGCGAGGGCGGCGTCGTAGTGGCCGTCGGCGACGTGCTGGGCGGCCTCGGCGTTGGACGTGGCGGCGCGCCACTCGGCGTCCGGGACGTTCGCCCCGAGCCAGCGGCGGCACTGCGGCTGGGCGTGCGGGTGGGACGCGACGGTCTTGACGTCCGCGAGGTCGGTGCCGGGCCGGACGAGCAGGGCGAACGAGACCGGCAGGTGGACCTCGCCGACGATCTGGACGGGGTCGCCGGTGGCCAGCTCGTCCAGCGTGGTCGGGACGGAGCCCTCGACGGAGTTCTCCAGGGCGACGAGCGCGCCGTCCATCTCACCGCCGCGCAGGGCGTCCAGGGCGGCGGGGACGGTCGCGAACGGGACGTGCTCGGCCCCGATCGCGCCGGGGAAGGAGCGCAGCGCGGCCTCGGTGAAGGTGCCCTGCGGTCCGAGATAGGCCCATTTGCGCTGATCAGGCACGATACGTCCCCCCGAGTGCGGTGACCGGTCGTCAGGAGTGTACGTGGTGGACGGCCGGGATCTCAGGTAGGCGTGCGCGCGGTCCGGCCGGAGTCGCCGAAGTCGGGCAGCGGGTCGTCCATGGTGACCACGGGCCCCTTGCCCAGGCGGGCGGCGCGCAGGGCCTGGTTCTCCTCGGGCGACAGGGGCTCGGCGGGGTGGCCGTCGCGGATCGGCTTGGCGTAGGTGCGGGTCTCGGTGCGGCCGATGATCGAGCTGATCACGACCCCGTTCCCGGCGGCGTTGATCAGGGCCAGGGAGAAGGAACGGTGGCCGGACATCTCGCGCAGCGCGTCGTAGTGCACGATCGCCAGGTCGCGCAGGGCGTGGCCGTCGATCGCGCCCGGCGGACCGGCCGCCCGGAGCTGTCGGCGCACCACCTCCGCGCACTGCTCGACCACCTGGTTGGCCCGGTTGTGGGCCACCACGGCGACCGAGAGTCCGGCCACGCCGGCGACGAGTCCCGCGATGGCAACGGCGGCAAGCATCACGGGGTGAGCGTACCGACACCGTCCCGGGGGCGAGCGGGATCCCCGCGTCTGTCGTTCCGGGACAGCCGGTTCACCAGCCACAGCCCGAGGACGGCCATGAGCGCGACGGCGCCGAAACCGAACAGGTCCCGGATCAGCTGCCCGGCGATCTGCAAGATCAGCGGATGTTTCGGCCCGGTCAGGTGCGTCCCCCACCACGGCACGGGGAACAGGTAGAACAGCCAGACGGCCCCGGCCGCGAGCCATCGGCGCCGGTCCCGCCCGTCCCCGGCGAGCGCTCCCACCACGGCGATGACCCACACCAGGTGGTGGATCCAGCCGACCGGCGACAGCAGCACCGACAGCAGCCCGGTGATCGCCACGCCGGCGAGCAGCAGGCTCCGCGCGGCCTCGCCGGACACCGGGTCGGCGGCGAGCATCCGGTCGGTGCCCCAGCGCCGGGACGGGTCGGGCGGCAGGGCGGGCAGCGCGAGCCGGTCGGCGGAGACGGTCGCGCGGCGCGCCAGCCGGAACCCGGTGTAGGCGACGACGAGGACGAGCAGGCCCCACAGCGGCGTCTGGAACGGGCCGTCCGGGATGACCCGGGCGACCCAGCCGTTCAGCGCCTGGTTGGTCGTCCCGTTCACCGCGCCGGTGCGGTCGCCGCCCTGCAGCAGCGCGCCGAACCAGTAGTCCACCGAGTCCGAGGGCAGCCAGGCGAACGCCAGCAGGGACGCGGCGGCGGCCGTGAGCAGGGAGTTCAGCGCGGCCTGGCGGCGTCCGGTGATCCAGAAGTAGATCAGGAAGACGCCCGGCACCAGCTTGATCGCGATCGCGAGGCCGACCAGCGCGCCGCGCGGCCAGTAGGCGGTGCGGGCCATCGTGTCGGCGAGGCAGAGCGCCATGAGGAAGAAGCCGACCTGGCCGAACCGGATCTGGTCGTACGCCGGAGTCAGCCAGGCGCACGCGCCGAACAGCACGCCGAAGGTCAGCGGGGCCCAGCGGCCGGTGCGGGCGATCAGGTCGCGGAACGCGAACCGGATGATCACGGCGAGCGCGGCGTACTCCAGGGCCGTCCAGACCCACTGCGCGGCCGTCCAGGACATCAGCGTGAACGGCACGGCGAGCAGCGCCGGGAACGGCGGATAGGTGAACGGCAGCAGCTGCGGCGGCTGGGTCAGGACGTCGTAGAGCTTGGCCTGGCGCAGGAGGGCCCGGCCGCCCTCCCGGTACACCTCCAGGTCGACGAGGCGCTGGTCGGGCGGGTTGCCCAGCCAGCGGACGACGATGGGTGTGATCGCGGCCACGGCGACGAGGATCCCGGCGGCCAGGATGAGCCAGTCCGCCGTGCCACGCGGGCCGTGGCGGCCGTCGCCGCTCCGCTCGGCGGCGCGGCGGGCCGACACGTCGGGCCCGCGCGCGTCCCCGCGCGCGTTCCGCGCGCCCCT
>NZ_JBFAOF010000017.1:0-27000 GCF_040675125.1 Spirillospora sp. NPDC049652
GTGCGCGGTGACGATCACCAGGCGGCACGACGGCAGGTCGCGGGCGAGCCGCTCGGCCGCGTCCAGCCCGGACATCCCGGGCATGTCGATGTCCAGGACGGCCACGTCCGGCTTCAGCGCGAGGGCCCGCTCGACCGCCTCGTCGCCGCGCCCGACGTCCGCGACGACCTCGATGCCGTCCTCGGTCGACAGCAGCAGGACGAGCGCCTCGCGGATGAGCAGGTGGTCGTCCGCCAGCAGCACGCGGATCATGGTCCTCCCGTCGGCAGGGCCGCGACCAGCCGGAACGTGCCGTCCCCGGTGGCCCCGGCGGTGAACTCGCCGCCCGCGGCCGCGAGCCGCTCCGCCAGCCCGGCCAGGCCGCTCCCGGCCGCTCCGTCCCCGGTCCGGCGCGCCGCGCCGTCGTTGACGATCTCCAGCCGCACGCGCGATCCGGCCGCCGCACCTGCTCCGTCCCCGGCGTCCGCTCCGTCCCCGGCGTCCACACGGATGCGGCACCAGGTGGCCGAGGAGTGGCGCAGGATGTTGGTCGCGGCCTCGCGGACCACCCAGCCGAGCGGTTCGTGCACGTCGGCGGGCAAGTCGGCGGGCACCTCGGGCCGGTCGCAGGAGATCCCGGCGGCGCGCAGGACGGCGGACATGCCGTCCAGTTCCGTCCGCAGCGACGTGGCGCGGTAGCCCCGCACGACCTCCCGGACGTCCCGGACCGCGTCCCGTGCCATCGTCTGGATCTCGGCCAGCTCCTTGCGCACGCGCGCGGGGTCCCGGTCGGCGAACCGCTCGGCGACCTCGGCGCGCAGGGCCACAGCCTGGAGGCTGTGCCCGAGGACGTCGTGCAGGTCCCGCGCGAAACGCAGGCGTTCCTCGCCCACGGCGGAGCGGGCCAGCTCGGCCCGCGCCTCCCGCAGCTCCTGGACGACATGGAACAGCCAGACCGTGATGTACCCGGAGAACACGACCATCGGGAACGCCACCAGCTGGTACAGGACGGCGAGGGGCCGCATCCCGAGCACGAGCCCGTAGGCCGCCCCGGCGACCGTCCCGGCCGCGGCCACGCCGACCGCCTGCCGGAGCGGGAGCACCACCGCGATCAGCCCGGCCGGGACGAGCAGCGCGTTCCCCCACCCGGTGTCCACGCCGAGCAGCGCGGGCAGAGCCCAGCTCAGCAGCGTGATCACGGCGAGTCCGAGGCGGTGGACGGGCGAGGTGCGCCGCGTCAGGTTCAGCCACAGGAGCCGTCCGTAGAGCCCGCACACGGCCGCGACCGCGACCAGCGCCGGGACGAACCGGACGGCGTCACGGCGTACGAACGCCTCGTCCCACAGGGCCGGGAGCAGCAGACCGGCGAGCGACACCGAGGTCAGCGCCACGATGATCGCGGCGATGACCGGAGCGCGCGGGATCCGGGGCTGCACCACGCGCTCAGCGTACGGCGACTCCCGCCATGCCGCCGCCCGCCGCCGCCCGTTCAGGCCGCGCGCCCCGCCCGCGCGGCCGACGGGAGGCGGGCGTCCAGGACGGTGACGCGGTCGGCCCGGCAGGCCTCGTCGATGTCGCGCGTGGTGAACAGGACGGCGGTGCCGCTGTCCGCCAGAAACCGCAGGACGGTCCGGACGCGCGCCGCCGAGAGCGCGTCCAGCCCGGTGAACGGTTCGTCCAGCAGGAGCAGGTCGGAGCGTCCGACCAGGGCGAGCGTCAGGTCCAGGAGGCGGCGTTCGGCGGCGTCCAGCCGTTCGAACGTGACGGACGCGCGATCGGTGAGGCCGGTCAGGCGGAGCGCCTCGGAGCGGGTGAGCGGGTCGAGGGTCCAGCGGCGCCAGGCGTCCACGACCTCCGCGACGGTCAGCCCCGGGAACAGGCCGCCCTCGCGCCACACGACCGCCGGCCCGCCTGCGCCGGTCTCGACCGATCCCGAGGCGGGAGGCCGGAGCCCGGCGACCGTTTCCAGCAGCGTGGTCTTGCCCGCGCCGTGCCCCCCGAGGACGGCGTGCACCTCGCCCCGCCCCAGGCTGAGCGAGACCTTCCCCCGCGTCTCATGGCGAGCCTGGATGTGCAGATCCCGAATCTCGACAACCGACGGCCTCATGTATCCCATGCTGCGCACCGGACGGCCCGGCGTGCAGTCACGGGCGTCAGGAAGCGTCCATGAGGTTTTCAGCGACCACCCATGACAAATGTCAGGCGCGCACGAGGGATTCGAGGTTGAGCTCGGAAATCGTGCGGTGCCCGGACAACGCCATGGTCAGCTCCAGCTCGGCCTGGATGCAGCGCAGCACATGCCGCACACCGTCCTCGCCACCCAGCGCGAGCCCGTACGCATAGGGACGCCCGAGCAGAACAGCCTGCGCACCCAGAGCGAGGGCCTTCGCGACGTCCGCGCCCGTCCGGATGCCGCTGTCGAACAGGACGCTCATCCGGCCGCCGACGGCGTCCACCACCAGCGGCAGTGCGTCCAGGGAGGCGATCGCGCCGTCCACCTGGCGTCCGCCGTGGTTGGAGACGATCACGCCGTCCATCCCCGCGTCCAGGGCGCGCCGGGCGTCGTCCGGGTGCTGGATCCCCTTCAGCGCGATCGGACCGTCCCAGTGCTCGCGCAGGAACGCCAGGTCGTCCCAGGTCAAGGACGGGTTTCCGAACTGGCCGATCCAGTGCAGCAGCGCGGTCTGCCGGTTCGCGTCGGTGACGGGCCCGCCCACCGCCTTCTGGAAGACCGGGTCGCTGAAGTAGTTCGCGACACCGATCCCGCGCAGGAACGGCAGGTACGCCTGGTCGAGGTCGCGCGGCCGCCAGGCCAGCGTGAACGTGTCGAGCGTGACGACCAGCGCCGTGTACCCGGCGGCCCGAGCGCGTTCGAGGAAGCTGGCGGCGAGCTCGCGGTCCTTCGGCCAGTACAGCTGGTACCAGCGCGGCCCCGATCCGCCGGCCTCCGCGACGTCCTCCATCGTGCTGGACGCGGCCGTGCTCAGGATCGTCGTCAGGCCGGTCGAGGCCGCGGCGCGCGCGGTCGCGAGCTCGGCGTCCGGATGCAGGATCGCCTGGACGCCGATCGGCGCGAGCACGACCGGCGCGGGCATCGGCGTGCCGAGGACGTTGACGGACAGGTCGCGCTCGGCGACGTCGCGCAGCATCCGGGGGATGATCCGCCAGCGGTCGAAGGCGTCCCGGTTGGCGCGCTCGGTCGCCTCGCTCCCCGCCGACCCCGTCAGGTACCCGTAGGCCGTCGCGGACAGTTTCCGCTCGGCGAGCGCCGCCAGGCCGGTGAGGTCCGTCGGCAGGACGGGCCGCACGTCAGCCAGCCCGTTGAGGTAGATCTCGTTCTGGAAGTCGGAGAGCTGGCTCAAGCGGAAATCCTCCTAGATCCGGCGCGCCGGGGGGCGTCGCGGGCGAATCTGTCCCCGGGACCGTCCACAATGTTTCACATGGCACGTCGTGGATCCCAAGCCCCTCCCCCGCCGCCCGACTTCGAAGAGAACATCATCGACGTCGACGTCTCCGAGGAGATGCGCGGCTCGTACCTGGAGTACGCCTACTCGGTGATCTACCAGCGGGCGCTTCCGGACGCGCGCGACGGGCTCAAGCCCGTGCAGCGCCGCATCCTGTACTCGATGAACGACATGGGCCTGCGCCCCGACCGCGGGCACGTCAAGTGCGCCCGCGTCGTCGGCGAGGTCATGGGCAAGCTGCACCCGCACGGCGACAGCGCGATCTACGACGCGATGGTCCGCCTGGCGCAGCCGTGGGCGATGCGCATCCCGCTGGTGGACGGGCACGGCAACTTCGGCTCGCTCGGCGGCGACGACATGCCCGCCGCCATGCGGTACACCGAGGCGCGGCTGTCGCGGGCGGCGATGGCGATGGTCGCCTCCATCGACGAGGACACCGTCGACTTCAAGCCGAACTACGACGGCCAGGAGACCGAGCCCGAGGTGCTGCCCTCGGCGTTCCCGAACCTGCTGGTCAACGGCGCGTCCGGGATCGCGGTCGGGATGGCCACCAACATGGCCCCGCACAACCTCGGCGAGGTCGTCGCCGCGGCCCGGCACCTGCTCGCGCACCCCGACGCCACGCTCGACGACCTGATGCGGTTCGTCCCGGGCCCCGACCTGCCGACCGGCGGCCGCATCACCGACCTCAGCGGCATCCGCGACGCCTACGCCAAGGGCCGCGGCACCTTCCGGACGCGTGCCACCGTCCAGATCGAGAACGTCACGGCCCGGCGCAAGGGCATCGTCGTCACCGAGCTGCCCTACGCGGTCGGCCCGGAGCGGGTCAAGGCGAAGATCAAGGAGCTCGTCCAGGCGAAGAAGCTCAACGGCATCGCCGACCTGAAGGACCTCACCGACCGCAACGTCGGGCTCCGCCTGGTCATCGAGATCAAGAACGGCTTCAACCCCGAGGCCGTGCTCGCCGACCTCTACCGGCTGACGCCGATGGAGGAGACCTTCGGCATCAACAACGTCTGCCTCGTCGACGGCCAGCCGCGCACGCTCGGCCTGCGCGAGCTGCTCCAGGTGTACGTCGACCACCGCATCGAGGTCGTCCGCCGCCGGTCGATGTTCCGCCGCACCAAGCGCGAGGACCGGCTGCACCTGGTCGACGGCCTGCTGGTCGCGCTGCTGAACATCGACGAGGTCATCCAGGTCATCCGCCAGTCGGACGACTCGGCGCAGGCCAAGCAGCGGCTGATGCAGATCTTCGAGCTGTCGGAGATCCAGGCGCAGTACATCCTGGACACCCCGCTGCGCCGCCTCACCCGCTACGACCGGCTCGAACTGGAGAAGGAGAAGGAGCAGCTCGCCCGCGAGATCGCCGAGCTGACCGCGATCCTCGACTCGGAGAAGAAGCTGCGCCGGGTCGTCTCCACCGAGCTCGGCGCGGTCGCCGCCGAGTACGGCACGCCGCGCCGCACCGTCCTGATGGAGGCGTCCGGCACGGTCGAGGCCGCCGCGGTCCCGCTGGAGATCGCCGACGACCCGGTGCTGGTGCTGATGTCGTCCACCGGACTGCTCGCCCGCACCACCACGGCCGACCCGCTGCCCACCGGCGGCGCCCGGTCCTCGCACGACGTCCTGCTCTCCGCGGTGCGGACGACGGCGCGCGGCGAGGTCGGCGCGGTCACCTCCGCGGGCCGCCTCATCAAGGTGGACGTGCTCGACCTGCCGACCCTGCCGCCGACGTCCTCGCCGCCGTCGCTGGCGGGCGGCGCGCCGGTCACCGAGTACGTCGACCTCGACCCGGACGAGAAGGTCGTCGGCCTCGCCGCGCTGGACGACTCGGGCGGCGGGCTCGCGCTCGGCACCGAGCAGGGCGTGGTCAAGCGCGTGGTCCCCGACTTCCCCGCCAACCGCGACGAGTTCGAGGTCATCGGGCTGAAGGACGGCGACCGCGTGGTCGGCGCCGTCCAGCTGGAGTCGGAGGAGCAGCACCTGGTCTTCATGACCGACGACGCGCAGCTGCTGCACTACAGCGCCGCGCTGGTCCGGCCGCAGGGCCGTCCGGCGGGCGGCATGGCCGGCATCAAGCTCGCCGCCGGGGCGAAGGTCATCTGGTTCGGCGCGTTCTCCCCGGACTGGGAGGCGATGGTCGTGACGGTCTCCGGGTCGTCCACGGCGCTGCCCGGCACCCAGAACGGCGCGATCAAGGTCTCCGACTTCGCCGACTTCCCGGCCAAGGGCCGCGCGACCGGCGGCGTCCGGTCGCACCGGTTCCTGAAGGGCGAGGACGTCCTCATCCAGGCGTGGGCGGGCGTCGCCCCGCTGCGCGCGACCGCCGCGAACGGCAAGCCGATCACCATCGACGAGGAGATCGGCCGCCGCGACGGCTCGGGCAACCCGCTGGCACAGCCGGTCGCCGCGTTCGGCGGCCCGCTCGGCCCGCTCCCCGAAGACCCCGCCGACTCCGCCACGGCCGCCGCCGAACTGGCGGGCGAACAGGGCGGCGAGGTCGACTGACGCACCCGTGCTCGGCCGGGTGCCTCTGAGTGGCCGCCCGGCCGAGACACGCCTTGCCGGATTAAGCCCGGCTCTAACTCGATTGGCCCGCGCCACCGCATGCCGTGAACTCGTCCCATGGCATCCAGCACTCATGTGGCGATCGTGACCGGCGCGGCCCGAGGCATCGGCGCGGCGGTGGCCAGACGCCTCGCCCAGGACGGCATGGCCGTCGCGGTCCTCGACCGGGACGACTGCGCCGACACCGCCGAGGCCATCACCCGCGAAGGCGGCAAGGCCCTGCCGATCACGGCCGACATCGCCGCGGAAGACCAGGTCACCGAGGCCGTGGCCCGAACCGTCGCCGAACTCGGACCACCCACCGTCCTGGTCAACAACGCGGGAGTGGGCCCGCGCGCGGAACTGGTCGACATGACCACCGAGCAGTGGGACACGGTCCTCGGCGTCAACCTGCGCGGCCCCTTCCTGGTCACCCGCGCCGTCGTCCCCCACATGATCGACGCCGGCTGGGGACGCGTCGTCACCATGTCGAGCATCAGCGCGGTCGGCGACGCCGCCCGCGTCGACTACGGCAGCGCCAAGGCGGGCCTCATCGGTTTCACCAAGTCCCTGGCCCTGCAGCTCGGCCGCCACGGCATCACCGCCAACGCCATCGCGCCCGGCTTCATCGTCAGCGACATGACCCGGGCCTCGGCCCGCCGCCTCGGCCTGGAGTTCGACGAGTTCGTCCGCCAGGCCGCCGCGAAGACCCCGGTAGGACGGGTGGGCCACCCCGAGGACATCGCCCACACCGCGTCCTACCTGACCAGCCCGAACGCCGGCTTCGTCTCAGGCCAGGTCATCTACGTGGCCGGCGGCCCCATCGACTGACCCGCCCCACACTCATCGTCCCGCCGCGTCCAGATCCTCGTTGCAGCGGACGATGAGCTCCGCCAGTTCAGTGATCTCGACCAGAGGGTGCCGCGTCGTCCCGACGCTGGGAGTGGTGAGGTGGAATCCGTGCGGCCGAGCCCACACCGTGATCTCGGCCCGCACGGACAGCACGCCCATGTTCCACCCCTCACTCCGATGCACCGGCCCCAGCCCGCGCGCAACGAGCGCGGCCTGCAGCTTCCGAAGGGCGCAGCCCACGTCCATCTGCGGAAACGGCCAGGCCGCGCCTACCGGTAGCGCGAAGTACGTGACCTTGCCCGACCTGTGCGGGTCTCCAAGGCGCGCCCGACTCCGATGGACGCCCCACTCCCCTCCATGCTCGGCGGCGAGCGCGTCCACGATCTCGAGCCCCCGCCCGCCCTCGCTGTCGAACCCCGCCCGGGACGCCGTCCACGGGGACGCCCCCTTCCAGGGAGTCGCGTCGAAGACCTGCGCGACGAGCTGCGCCTTCTCACCGCGCCGGTACACCGAGAGCTCAGGCAGGGCTCCGAGCGCGGGAACGCGAGGAACGCCGTCCAGCGCGTGCAGGAACACGTTGCCCGCCAACTCGGAGACCATCGTGGACGCGTCGTACACGAGTTCGTCCGCCAGGCCGAGCGCTGACATGACCCCGCGCAGGTGACGCCGCGCGACGGCGGCACACGACGCGTCCGGCGGCAGCCCCCACGTCACACACTCCCCCGCCCGAACCCGCGCCGCCCCAACGACCGAATCCGCCGAACCAGGAGGATTCTCCATCCGATCACCACCCCGCTGACGTCGGCTTCATCGCCGAACGTGGTCATGTCGCGCCTCAGCGTGGCATCCGTCGATGATCCATTCAATCGAAAATCTAAAAGAGCTTCCTGATTCCGGATTCACCAGAATGATCACGTCCTGTGATGGCACGCTGACTCTCATGCCGGAGATCCACGCCGCCGGGTACAGCCCGACGATCAAGAAGCGCGCAGTGAGCCGGAAGCTCGTCCAGGCACGCAAGAACGTGGGAATGACGACCACCGAGGTCTGCAAGCGCCTGCGGTGGAGCCCGTCCAAGCTCAACTACATCGAGAAGTCGAAGTGGATTGAGCCGAACAGCGACGCTGTCGCCGACCTGTGCGAGCTGTACGGAATCGAGGGCGCCGAACGCGACGCTCTGATCAACCTCGCCCGCGAAGGTCGCCAACGCGGTTGGTGGTCGCGGTACAACGACGTCTTCCGGGACGAGTTCCCTGGCTTCGAGGCCGGGGCATCATTCGTCAGGACCTTCCAGAACACCTTCGTCCCCGGCCTGCTCCAAACACAGGGCTACATCGAGGCGGTCACTCTTACCGCCGGAATCGACGACCCGGCGGAAGTCGAGCGCCACGTCAACGCCCGCCTCGAACGACAACGACTGCTGTCGCGCGCCGAGTCCCCTGTCCGCCTCCAAGCGGTCATCGACGAGAACGTCATCGCCCGCCTTCGGCCTCACGACGTACGAGTGACGCAGCTCAAGCACCTCGTCGAGATGGCGGGCAAGGAGAACGTCGAACTCCGGCTCATCCCCGCCATCGCCGGTCTCTATCCGGGCGCCGGAGAGTCCTTCACCTATCTCGGCTTCACTGATCCTGCCGAGCGTGACATCGTCTACCTGGAGACGACCATCGACTACCGATTCCTCGAAGAGAAGGATGAGTTGCGCCGGTTCACCGACCGCTTCGGCCACCTCGCCGAGGTGGCGCTGTCCCCCGAGGCGACCCGCGATCGGCTACTCGACGAGCTCAAGAAGGAACCCGCATGAACCCTGTCGAACTCAGTTGGCGAAAGAGCACGTACTCGCAGGGCGGCGGCTCTGACTGCGTGGAAGTCGCGGCGTCCGGAACGCATCTCTTCGCGCGGGACTCCAAGGACACGTCCGGCCCCGTGTTGTCGTTCGGGCCCGACACTTGGCGGGCGTTCACGGAGACCCTGAAGCGCGGCGACCTCGATCTGTAGGTGGCTGGTGCGTCATCACCTCGGTGCTTCCCGCATCGCACCCGTCCTCTACGACGCGCCAACTGAACCTGGCTATCGCTCGCGTTCTTCCGTCTTGAAGGTGCGGAAGCCTCGGCGGTGGTAGTTCGGGAGCGCGCGGGGATGGTCCAGCGTTGAGGTGTGCAGCCAGACCCTGGATACCTCGGGGACGAGCTCCCACGCCCGCTGGATTCCGAGCGTCAACGCGTATCCTCCGATGCCCTTGCCCACGAACTCCGGCAGTAGCCCGAAGGCCGCGATCTCCACGTCCTCACCAGGGTGGAGATCGTAGGAGACGACGCCGGCCGGGTCGTGCTCGAACGACAGCAGACAGAACGTCCTGTCCTGGTATCCCGTCGCCCACTCCTGCCGGGTGCGCGTCGCGCTCCTCCAGCCGTACGGGGCGCCGACCCTCGTGTGGACGTCCGCCAACAGCGGCGACTCCAGATCGAGCGGCTCCAAGACCAGGCCCGGAACAGGCGTCGCCAGGACGAGCTGGTCGCGGGATGTCATCACGACATAAGTCACGATCTCCCTCACCAGGGCAGCCTAGGTCGCCGACACCCCGCGCGACAGACTGAGCACGAAAGTACAAGCCGCCGACGAGGCCCCGCCGACATCCTGATCCGGACGCGATCGGATCCCGGTCGCGCACCGAGGTAGGGAGAACCATGCGAGCGACCCTGTCGAGAACGGTCCTCACCGTCGCCCTGGGCGTGGGGACGGCACTCACCGCCGCCGTCCCGGCGTCCGCCAGCACCGTGCCCGGCGACGCGCGCGGCGCCGTGCGGGCGGCGGGCCCGCACTGCGACGCGGGCTGGGCCGTCAAGGTGCAGCGCAAGGTCAAGTACAAGCAGTCGACCGGCGAGCGGCCCGACGAGCTCATCAACCGCACGTCCCACCCCGTGCAGCGCACCTACAGCCTCACCCGCCAGGCGACCACCAAGTGGAACGTCACCGTCGAAGGCTCGGTGTCCTTCAAGGCGTGGGTGTTCGCCGAGGTGAACGTCAAGGTCGGCGGCGGCCTGGAGAAGCAGAGCAGCATCACCAAGTCCCTCACCGACACCATCACGGTCAAGCCGCACCGAACGCTGCTGGTGTCGCGGGGATTCCGCAAGCTCAAGGTGTACGGGAACACCTACTACACCTGGAGCAACTGCTCGACGGGCAAGTACAAGAGCTTCGTGCTGACCGCCCCCTACTCCAAGTACGTGGAGTACAAGGAAGTCCGCAACTAGGCGCGGATCCGGATTTCCGCGAAGCGGGGAGCCGGGGCCTCCGGTCGCGCTCTTCCCTGTGCGGGGCGGCCGGACGATAGTGGGCACCGTGATCAGTTGCATGCTTCCGGCGTCCTCCAGCGGCCTGAGACTCGACCAGGTCGTCAACCACGGCGATGAGCCGTCGGGCTGGGACGAACCCGCCGTCGATGAGATCGATGCGATCTGCCTGTTCCACCGGGGCGGCTTCCTGCGTGAGGCCCTCGGCCGGCGATCGTTCCTGGATCCCGCGACCGGTTACGTCAATCTCGCCGGGACCCAGGAGCGGTTCGCCTCGCCGATGGGCAACAACTACACCTTCACCGCGATCACCTTCACTCCCGCCGCGTTCGACGAGTACGCGGGAGCCCTGGCCCGCAGGCGCGACGGCGAATGGGCGTTCCCGGTGGGCGCCGCCGTCGGCCTGCGGCACCGGGAACTCCTCGGCGCCTGTGGGGCGGGCGCGGACCGGCTGGAGATCGAAGAACGTCTCCACGTGCTGCTGGAGGTCCTGCTGGCGCAGCCGCCCGCGGGAACCGGCGACACCCACGGTTCGGCGGCGACGCGCTCACACCACCGCCGCCTCGCCTCCACGGTCCAGGAAGCGCTCAACTCCGGCCACCTGACGACCGGCCTGGACGAGCTGGCCGGCCTGGTCGGCTCCTCCCCCAAGCACCTGAGCAGGGTCTTCCGCCGGGTCACGGGCCGCACGATCACCGCCTACCGCAACGAACTGCGAGTGCGGGCGGTCCTGGAGGACCTCGCCCAGGGCCGCGACACCCGGCTCGCCGAACTCGCCGCCGAGTACGGGTTCACCGACCACGCCCACCTGACCCGGACGATCCGCAACCACCTCGGCGAATGCCCCTCGTCCCTGCGAGAGAAGCTGAACGCCGACGCAACCTCGACGCCCGCCATGTCATAGCCCGGGACTCACGTCCACCCGCCAGCACCCTCGTCGTGCCGTCTGACGCCCCATCCACAGCGTTAGGGCTGGTGGTCGTAGGTGCAGTCGGGGGGGTCGTTGGGTGGGGTGAACTGGGTGGGGAGCGTGATCGGGGCGGCTTTGATGGTGTAGCCCTTCAGCCAGTGGCCGTCGGGGCCGGGGCCGGCGGGGCTGAACGGGGCGGGGCCCGTGCCCATCTGCTGGCACTGCTCGTTCACGATGCCCCACGAGAAGCCGACGCGGTCGAAGCGGTGGCCCTGCGGCGACTGGTAGAAGGTCAGCGTCGCGCGCCGCTTGTTGGGGTCGCGCTGGTCCGTCCACAGGCCGGAGATGACGGCGACGGGACCGGCGGCCATGATGTAGTCGGCCTTGAGCTTGACCCAGGTGTGCTCGCCTTGGGCGTAGTGGTCGATGTCCACGGTGCCGGTGGCCGCGCCCACGACCAGTTTGCCGTGGTCCAGCCGCCAGGGGTTGCCGTGGACGTTCACGACGAAGCGGCGGTACGGGTTCTGCGGGTCGGCGGGGAAGTGCACCCAGGCATCCCCCACCAGGCTTGATTCCTTGAGGGCCGGGGCGGGCGAGGACGCGGACGCCGTTCCGGCGCCGAGTGCCGTCACTGCCGTGATCGCGGCTGCGAGGGTGATCCGGGTTGCCATGCGACCTCCTCGGGAGTCGATGACTCGAAGGTCGCAGGCGCTGCGGACGGCGTGCCTCCCCCCGAGGAGGGGAATCGCGCGGCCGGGCTCCCTCCCGCGAGGTGCCGCCCCTCCCCTGCGCGGAGTGGCCCGCGCGGGGGAACGGCTCAGGCTCCGGCGACGCGCGCCCAGCCGGACGAACCGGGCAGCCGTTCGGCGGAGTCCGGCCCCCACGTGCCCGGAACGTAGCGGCGCGGAGGTTCCTCCGAGTCGAGGATCTTCGACACGATGCGCCAGGACTCCTGGATGAACGGGAAGGACGCGAACGCCGACGCGTCCCCGACGATCGCCGCCTCCAGGATGTGCTCGTACGGCAGGTCGGCGCTCACCATCGGCGTGAGGTGGACGGGCACGGCGGCGGTCTGCGCGGGATGGCCCTCGGCCCGGTTCACCGAGACGTCCAGCCCGAGCCCGTGCCGTTTGTGCAGGTGGAAGCGGAACAGGTTGGGTTCCGGACGGCCGTACAGGGCGACCGGCGGCGTCTTGAACCGGACGATCGCCTCCGTGGCCGTCACGGGCAGGGCCTTGCCCGTGCGGACGTGGACCGGGACGTCCTTCCAGCGCCAGTTGTCGATCCAGAGGCGGGCGGCGACGAACGTCTCGGTCGTCGAGTCGGGATGCACGCCGGGAACGTGCTGGTATCCGTCGTACTGGCCGCGCACCGTCTCGGACGGCTCGATGGCGCGGACGGCGCGCAGCAGCTCCCACTTCGCGACGTTCTCGGCCAGGGCGTCCCGGCAGGACGGCGGGTCCATGGTGAGCAGCGCGAGGATCTGCAGCAGGTGGTTCTGGAACACGTCGCGGATCGCGCCGGTCGGGTCGTAGAAGGTGCCCCGGTCGGCGACGTCGAAGTCCTCCGCCATCGTGAGCTGGATGGACTCCACGTGCTCGCGGTTCAGCAGCGCCTCGATGATCGGGTTGGCGAACCGCGCGACGGAGATCCCCCGGACGGACTCCGACCCGAGGTAGTGGTCGACGCGGAAGAGGGCCTCGTCGCCGAACGCGCGGCGCAGCTCCTCGTCCAGGGCGCGGGCGGACGCCTGGTCGTGCCCGTACGGTTTCTCGACGACCAGGCGGGCGTCGCGGTTGAGGCCGGCGCGGGCGAGCTGCTCGGCGATGGTCCTGAACTGGGTCGGCGGGGTGGCCATGTAGTGCGTGACGAACGGCGCGTCCGCGACGGCGTCGCAGAGGCGGCGGTAGGTCCCGGGGTCGGTGAGGTCGCCGTCCACCACACTGAGCCGGGACGCGAGCCCGCCGAAGACCGACTCGTCCAGGTCGTCCCCGAGCGAGGCGCGGGCGTGGGCGCGCAGGTCGTCGTCGGTCCACGCGCGGCGCGTCACCCCGATCACCGGGACGTTCAGCCGTCCGCGCTCGGCCAGCCGGTACAGCGCGGGCAGCAGCGACCTGCGCGCCAGGTCCCCGGTGATCCCGAAGAGGACGAGCGCCGACGCGACCGGTTCGCGGCTCATGGCGGTCCCGCCGAAGTCGTCACGTCGTTCGCCCAGCGGGCGGCGAACTCGGCGAAGAACAGGGCCTCCGTCACGACCGTGTTCTCCAGCTCGGACACCAGGACGCGTTCGTTCGGCGCGTGCAGCTCGCACTTGCCGTCCTGCGCGCCGAACAGCAGCACCTCCGCGTCCGGGACGGCCTTGTGCAGCGAGCTGACCAGCGGAATCGCGCCCCCGGCGGCCATCCGCACCGGATCGGTCCCGTAGGCGGCGCGCATCGCGGCGGTCATCGCCTCCATCGCCGGACCGTCCCTCCCCGCCCGGTATCCGTCGCCCGCCTCGCCCGCGACCGAGACGGTGAGCGGGATGCCGAACGGCCGCTGCGCCTCCAGGTGCCGGATCAGCGCTGCCCGGGCCTCCGTGGCGGGCTGCCCGGGATGGATCCTCAGGTTGATCTTGGCGCGCGCGTAGGGGACGCAGGCTCCGGCCGCCTTGTCCACCGGGACCGCGTCGATCCCCGTGACGGTGATGGCGGGCCCCGACCACAGGCGCTCCCCGAGCGTGCCGGTGCCGAGCAGCGGCATCCCCGGCTCGACCCCGGCGGCCTCGCTGAACTCCACGTCGGTGTAGGTCGCTCCGGTCCACGGCTCGCGCCGAAGGCCCTCGACCGCGACGTCCCCGTTGTCGTCGTGCAGGCTCGCCAGGGCGCGGACGAGCGCGAGCATGGCGTCCGGCGCCGGCCCGCCGAAGTTCCCGCTGTGCTTGGCCCCTTCGAGCGTCCGGACCTCCACGACGACGTCGGCGACACCGCGCAGCGCGACCGTCAGCGTCGGCTGCCCGGCGCGCAGGTTCCCCATGTCCGCGATGGCCATGGCGTCGGCGCGGAAGTCGTCGGGACGGGCGGCCGGATGGTCGTCGAGCGGGCTGCCCCACTCCTCCGCGCCCTCGAACACGATCTTGACCCCCACCGGCGGTCGGCCGTCCCACGCCCGGATCGCTCCGAGATGGGCGATCAGGTTGGACTTGTCGTCGGCGATGCCGCGCGCCCTGATCGCCTGGGCGCCGTCCTCCTCGAACGGCGTCGGTGCGAACGGCGGCGACCGCCACAACGACTCGTCCCCGGGCGGCTGGACGTCGTAGTGCGCGTACAGCAGGACGGTCGGCGCACCCTCAGGGGCGGGGATCGTTCCGGTGATCACCGGCGGCGTGTCCGGCAGCCGGATCGCGCCGACGTCCCGCACGCCCGCCTCCGCCAGCATCCGGACGACGTGGTCGTGCGCCCGGAGAACCTCGCCGGGCGGGTGTCCGGGGAAGGCGATCGACGGAATGGCCGCGAGCCGCTCGAGTTCGGCGACGAGATCCGGCGTGAGCGCCCGCGCCCGCGCCTCGATGTCCCGGGCGTCCCAGTCGTCCTCGACGTTCCGCACAACTCACCCCCCGACTCCTACCGTTTCGGGGGGACGACACGAAGGCGATCTACCCGGGGCCGCTTCCGGGGAAACGAGCCTGGAACCTGCCCAAATCGCCCACAAAGCGAAACACCGGCCACCCTCGCAGAAAGGTGGCCGGTGCTCTGCGCGTAGGTCAGCTCACTCGCAATAAGGTGACCTTCGAGACGTTTATAGCATATCCCGCCCGACGCCCGAATGCGCCGAATTCGCGGATCTTCTCGTCGTTGTTTCGGTCCGGCGGCATACCCGGCGGGGCGCCGCCGCCCAATGCACCGGCAGAGTGTGATCATCCGCCAACGGTCCGCTGCGCTGCCTTGATGAACGCTGAACATGTCCACATGCTGGACAGCCGTGCGTCGACGCGGCAGGGCGCCGCGAACCGCATATTCGGACAAACAGACTCTTGAGACCGAATTCCGGCGCGGTCCAATGACGCTCCGGCCGGACGGTCCCGGACGGCCGGGCGGTCAGGTCGTCCGGAAGTCGCCGGGGCCCCAGAACGCCTCCATGCGGGTGACCCTGCCGTCCTCGGCGAACGTCATGACCTCCATGCCGTCGATGTGCAGGTTGGGGAGGTCGGCGGAGAAGCGCATGGCGCCGCGGTTCCCGTAGGAGCCGCAGACCTCGTGCGCGGTGAGCTTCACACCCGTCGCGATCGAGTCGGTGTAGAACTTCTCGATCGCGGCGCGACCCGAGGTCGCGGGCCTGCCGACCGGGTCCTCGATCACCGCGTCGTCGGTGTAGAGGTCCGCGACGGCGGCGGCGTCGCCCGCGTTGAACAGCTCCACGTAGCGGCGCATCGCGGCCTTCATGTGCTCGGCGTCGGGCATGGTCGTCCCTTCCTCGGCGGGGCCGTCTCCGCCAAGGTAGCCTGTCGAGCGGTCGCTTGCTTGGTTCGTCGAGCGTGCGAGCCTCAGCCACGCCGGGGCTTGGGCGGCCTCGGGACCGCCGCCTCACCTTTCCTGCCGTCCACGGCCCACCCTTTGCCGCTTTTGCCCCGCACACCTGGACCGTCCGTGCGGCGAGAACTGCGCTCCTCCGGGGGACGCGGACCGCCCGCCTCGGCCAATCGGGAATCCGCCGCACCGGAGTTTGCGTCCGCGTCGCTATCCGCCGGATGCGCATCCGTGGCTTCTGTGAATCGCGCGACGGCGGCATCGCCGAGGTGCGTTTGGGCACGGTCCGTCGGGTGCGCGCCAGGGGCATCCGCATTCCGCGCATTCGGCGCGTCCATGGGACATTTTCCCTCCGCTTCCGCGAACCAGGCAGCCGCGTCATCCGCGTCCTGGGAGGGGCTGCCGGCGAGGGGCCGCGAAGTGCGGTCGAGGGCGCGCCAGCGCGAGGATTCGCGGGGCGGCGGGGGCGCGGCGCCCGGGCCGGCGCCGTCCTCGGCGGCCTCGGCCGCCTCGGCGAGGGCGGCGAGCAGGTCGCGGGGAGCCCCCTCGAAGCCGTCGTAGTGCCAGCGGCGCACCAGCCGCTCGCCCTCGACGCCGGGGTTGAACCGCTCGAAGGAGAAGCAGCCGGCGACCGCGAGGCGGACGATGAGCCGGTCGCTGTCGTCCAGCTGCATCGCGTACGCGGCGGCGTCGATCAGCCCGATGGCGGCCCGGGCGTTGCGCCCGCCGTCGCGTTCCTCGGCCCGGTCGATGCGCCACTGCGCGTACGGGCGCAGGAAGTCGGCGATCATCCAGCTCTTGGGCACCTGACCGTCCTCTCGGTCGCGCGGCGGGGAAGCCGTCCCCATGCTGCGCCGAAGATCAGTCCCGCCCGGTCGATTTGACCGGAGCATTGCCGCCCCTTGGCCGACCCGCAGTTCCGGACGGACGGTCCGAGCGCGTAGGCGCGGCTCCGGGGGGCCTCCTCCCTCGGCGTCCGCGCGTGCTGTAATCTACCAAACAGTTGTTAGATGGAATCCTCGGAAGGTGAAGGCCGCCGCTGATGGATCTCGACTTCTCGCCCGCCCAGGAGGCGTTCCGCGCGGAGGCCCGCGACTGGCTGCGCGCGCACGTCCCGGCCGAGCCGCTGCCCTCCCTGGAGACCGCCGAGGGCTTCGCCGCCCACCGCGCGTGGGAGCGGACGCTCGGCGCGGACCGCTACGCGACGGTCAACTGGCCGGCCGAGTTCGGCGGACGCGACGCCACCCCGCTCGAATGGCTGATCTTCGAGGAGGAGTACTACGCGGCGGGCGCGCCCGGCCGGGTCTCGCAGAACGGCGTCAACCTCCTCGCCCCCACACTGTTCGAGCACGGCACGCCCGACCAGCTCCGGCGCGTCCTGCCGCCGATGGCCCGGGGCGAGGTGATCTGGGCGCAGGCCTGGTCCGAGCCGGGTGCGGGCAGCGACCTCGCGGCCCTGCGCTCCACCGCGACCCGCGCCGACGGCGGGTGGCTGCTGAACGGCCAGAAGACCTGGAGCTCACGCGCCGCCTTCGCGGACCGGGCGTTCGGCCTGTTCCGCTCCGACCCGGCGTCCGAGCGGCACCGCGGCCTGACCTACCTGATGTTCCCGCTGGACGCGTCCGGCGTGACGATCCGCCCGATCGGACGCCTCGACGGCAAGCCCGCGTTCGCCGAACTCTTCCTGGACGACGTGTTCGTCCCGGACGACGACGTCATCGGCGACCCCGGCAACGGCTGGAAGGTCGCGATGAGCACCGCGGGCAACGAGCGCGGGCTCACTCTGCGCTCCCCCGGCCGGTACACCGCCGCCGCCGACCGCCTCCTCGCGCTCTGGCGCGACCGCGGCGACCCGTCCGACACGGCCCTGCGCGACCGGGTCGCGGACGCCTGGCTCAAGGCCCGCGCGTACCGCCTCAAGGGCTTCGAGACGATCTCCCGCACCGACGACATCGGCGCGGAGTCGAGCCTGAACAAGGTCTTCTGGTCCGAGTTCGACATCGCGCTGCACGAGACCGCCCTCGACCTGCTCGGCCCGGACGGCGAACTGGACGGCGACTGGCTGGAGGGCTACGTCTTCTCCCTCGCCGGGCCGATCTACGCGGGCACCAACGAGGTCCAGCGCAACGTGATCGCCGAGCGCGTGCTCGGCCTGCCCAGGGGAGCGCGATGAGGTTCGTCCCGACCGAGGAGCAGCGCCTCTTCGCGGCCAGCCTGGACAAGCTCCTCGACCAGGCCGACACGCCGTCCGCGATCCGCGCCTGGGCGTCCGGCGACCACACCCCCGGCCGCCGGATCTGGACGTCCTTGGCCGAGGCGGGCGTCTTCGCGCTGGCCGTCCCGGAGGAGCACGACGGCATGGGCCCGCTCCCCGTCGAGCTCGTCACGGCCATGCACGAACTGGGCCGCCACGCCGTCCCCGGGCCCCTGGTCGAGACGATCGCCGCGGCGGCCCTCCTGACAGCGATCGGCGACACCCATTGGCTCCCTCGCATCGCCGCGGGTGAGGCCCTGGTCTCGGTGGCCGCGCCCTACGCCCTCGACGCCGACGTCGCCGACCTCGTCCTGGTCGTCCGGGACGGCGACCTCTACGAGGCCGAACCGGCGAGGGCGCTCCGTCCGTCCATCGACCCGTCCCGCCGCCTCTTCGAGGTCACCCCGACCCGGCGACTCGGCGCGGCGGACGAACCGGCCCTCGACCTGGCCACCCTCACCTGCGCCGCCCAGCACCTGGGCCTCGGCCGCCGCCTCCTGGAGGTCTCGGTCGACTACGCGAAGACGAGGCACCAGTACGGCCATCCGATCGGCGAGTACCAGGCCGTCAAGCACCACCTGGCCGACGCCGTCATCGACCTGGAGTTCGCCCGCCCGCTGATCCACGCCGCCGCCCTCGCCCACGGCACCCCCGACTTCCCGCGCGACGTGTCCGCAGCCAAGATCGCCGCCGCCGAGGCCGCCTACGGCACCGCGAAGACCGCCCTCCAGGTCCACGGCGCCATCGGCTACACCGCCGAGTACGCCCCGTCCCTCTGGATCCGCAAGGCCCGAGCCCTCCACACCGCCTGGGGCTCCCCCGCCACCCACAGAGCCCGCCTCATCGCGGCCCTCTGACACAAAGCGCCGGGTGCCCCGAGGCACCCGGCGTCCGACCGCGGTGTGCGATCACTCGTCGCCGAACACGTCCCCGATGCTCTCGGCCTCGATCGCCCGATCGAACCAGACGTCCAACACGGCCCGGTCGCCGCACGAGGAGATCCGCTCCCGCGCCGCGTCCGGCACGTCGAGCCGCCGCTTCCCGAGCACCCGCAGCAGCTTCCGCCGCGCCTCCGCCAGCTCCCCTGCGGCCACACCCTCGGCCACCCCCTCGGAGCGGCTCTGAGCGCGCAGGGTGTCGAAGAGCGGTGACTTGTGGTGGACCACCGTACTCATCACGTGACTCCATGATCGGTAGGAGAGGGTCCTCAGCAGACCCGCGTCGATGAACTTGGCGAGCGTCTCGGCAGTGGGCGCGTCCAGCTCGTTCAGCGCCTCTCCCAGCTCCTTCATTATGCCCGCCGTCCCCGAAGATCTCGCATGGGTCAGGACGGCGAACGTCCCGGACAGCGGGTCGGCGAGGAATTCGGCCGCGCTGGTGAACAGATCGACGTCGCCCGGCCCGATCGCGATCGGGTAGTACGAGGCGCAGGGCCGATCGGCCAGCCCGATGTGGAACGGTGTGCGCGCCCACTCGGCCGTCTCCTCGTCGCTGCAGACGACGATCAGTGTCACCTCGCACCGGTATTTCTTGCGCAGGTGGCCGATGTAGTGGGGCCAGCTGTGGTGCTTGTCCCAGTCGACGCGCTGCTGCGCCTCGATGATGACCGCGTGCCGCAGGCCGCCCGGCCCTTCCAGCTCCGCCATCAGGACGGTGTCGCTCTCGCCCTTGACCACGAGGTGATCGATATGGGTCGGGTCGATCTCGGTCACCGTCCGGACGCTCGGAAAGTCGACGCCGACATGGTTCTTGAGGGCTCGTACGAAGAGCATCGGATCCTGCCGGAAGATCCGGTGCAGCGCCTCGTGAGGGGGTTTCGCCACCCGCACGACACTACAGACGGTGACCTATCGGTCACACGCATTGGAGGGGTTGACGAGGGCGAGAGACGAGATCTACCGTTTCACTAACATCATAGTGGAACGGTGTTTTCGAGTGTTTCGGTTCCGGTTGGACGGGCGGAGCGGGGTGCCTCCGTATCTGCAGCTGGTGCAGCAGGTGCGGCAGGCGCTGCTGCTCGGGTATCTGCGGCACGGAGATCAGTTGCCGACCGTGAAGGAGGTGGTCGGGGGCCTCACGATCAACCCGAACACGGTCGTGAAGGCGTACCGGCAGCTGGAGAACGAGGGGATCGTCGCGGCGAAGCCCGGGCAGGGGACGTTCGTCACGGCGGAGGTGGAGGCGGTGGCGCCGGCGGACTACGCGCGGCTGCGGCGGTCCCTGGAGCGGTGGGTGCGGGACGCGCGGACGGCCGGGTTGGACGAGGAGACGGTCACCGCGTTGATCACGACCGTCTGGAACGACGTCCGGGCGGAGGGCGTCGCATGACGGCGGCGCCGACTCCGGCGGCGGCACTGGAGACCGAGCGGCTCGGGATGCGGTTCGGACGGTCCTGGGCCCTGCGGGACTGCTCGGTGAGCCTTCCCGCCGGGGCGGTCGTCGCGCTCGTGGGGCCGAACGGCGCCGGGAAGACCACGCTGATGCACCTGGTGTGCGGACTGCTGCGTCCGTCCGAGGGGTGTGTGCGGGTGTTCGGCGAGGCGGCGGACAGCGGGTCGGCCCGGGCCCTGGCGCGGGTCGGGTTCGTCGCCCAGGAACATCCGCTGTACCGGGGGATGACCGTCGCCGAGTTGCTGCGGATGGGACGGGCGCTCAACCCCGGTTTCGACCAGGGCCTCGCCGAACTTCGGCTCGACGGGCTGGGGATCCCGCTGAAGCGGCGGGCGGGGGCGCTGTCGGGCGGGCAGCAGGCGCAGGTCTCGCTGGCGCTCGCGCTGGCGAAACGGCCGATGCTGCTGGTCCTGGACGAGCCGCTCGCGAACCTCGATCCGGTCGCGCGCCGGGACTTCACCCGGACGCTCATGTCGGCCGTCGCTGAGGACGGCGTGACCGTGCTGCTGTCCTCGCACGTCATCGCCGACCTCGAGGCCGTCTGCGACCGGCTGGTGCTGCTGGACCAGGGGACCGTCCGGCTGGACGGGGCGATCGAGGACGTCCTCGCCGCGCACCGGATGATCAGCGGGCCGCGGGAGGCGGCGGCGGACATGCCGGGCGTGGTCAGGGCCGTGCACAGCGGACGGCACAGCGACCTGCTCGTCCGGACGGGCGCGGAGGCGGAACTGCATCCGGTATGGCAGGAGCATCACGTGGGCCTGGAGGAGTTGATCCTCGCCTATCTCGAGAAGCCGGTGGTGACGCGGTGATCTGGTTGACGTGGCGATTGCACCGGACGCAGGTGTACGCGGGCCTGGCGCTCGTGGCGCTGGTCGCGGCGGTCTTCCTGCCTTACGGCGAGGCGGTGCGCGGATCGTTCTCGTCGCACGGGGTCGGGGCGTGCCTGGCGCGCGACACCGGCGGCGAGCCGTGCCAGACGACGATGCACGCGTTCCTCCAGGAGTTCAACCAGATCGCGAACCACCTGGCCACCTGGTTCAGCCCGATCCCGGGCCTGATCGGTGCGATCGTCGGCGCGGGCGTGCTCGGACGCGAGTACGAGCAGGGCACGTGGCGGCTGGCGTGGACGCAGTCCGTCCCGCGCGGCCGGTGGCTCACGCAGCGCGTCCTCCTGGTCGGCGCCGGCATCACCGCGGTCTGCCTGACGCTCTCCCAGATCTTCACCTGGTTCCGCGCGCCCGTGGACGAGGTCTCTGGACGGTTCGCACCCGGCGCGTTCGACCTCGAAGGGCTGTCGCTCACCGGGTACACGCTGTTCGCGTTCGCGCTGGGCGTCCTGGCCGGGCTGCTTCTGCGGCGCACGGTCCCGGCGATCGTGGTGGCGTTCGCCGGGTTCATGGCCGTCCGGATGCCGGTCGAGTTCTGGCTCCGGGAACGCTTCCAGACCCCCGCGAGCAGGCTGTCCGCGCCGGCTTTCCAGCGCACCCTCGGGCCGACGTCGGTTCCGGTCGTCCCCGGTAGGCCCGGCTGGACGCTCGGCTACCACCTGGTGGACGGTTCCGGGCGCACCCTCACGGCCGCCGAGGAGGTGCGCGTGCAGACCCAGGCCCAGGCGACGCACGACCCCGACGCCTATCTGCGCGGCCTCGGCCTGCATCTCAGGACGGTCTACCAGCCGGCCGGCCGGTTCTGGACGTTCCAGCTCATCGAGTTCTCGATCTTCGCGGGAGTGGCGCTCGTGCTGCTGGTCCTCGCCGTGCGCCTGCTCCAGCGGCGCGGCGCCTGACGGCCGCCTCGGGCGGCTCGGGCGGCTCGGGCGGCTCAGTCGACCTCGCGGGCCAGGCCGTTGCGGAAGGCGTAGGTGACGGCCTGGGCGCGATCGCGGAGGTTCGCCTTCGCGAACAGGTTGTTGATGTGGGTCTTCACCGTGGCCTCGCTGATGAACAGCTCGCGGGCGATCTCGGCGTTGGAGCGTCCGCGCGCGATCAGCGTCAGCACCTCCGCCTCGCGGCGGGTCAGGCCGTCCGGGAGACCGCGGCCGCGCGACTTCGGCTTCGGCTCCCCCGCCGTGACCGCGTCCACCAGGCGGCGCTGGATGGCGGGGTCGAGCTGCGCGTGCCCGCCGCGCACCGCCTCGACCGCGCGGGCGATCTCGTCGGCGCCGGCGTCCTTGGTGAGGTAGCCGCGGGCGCCGGCGCGCAGCGCCGCGAAGATGGACTCGTCGTCGGCGTAGGTGGTCAGCACGACGACCTCGACCTCGGGATGCAGCTCGCGCATCCTCGCGGTCGCCTCCACCCCGTCCATGCGGGGCATGCGCAGGTCCATGAGGACGACGTCGGGCGAGACCCGCGCGACCAGGTCCAGCGCCTCCGCGCCGTCGGAGGCCGAGCCCGCGACCTCCAGGCCCGGCAGCAGTTCGAGCAGGAGCACCAGTCCCTCCCGCACCACCGTCTGGTCGTCCACGACGACGACCCGCGTCACTCGTTCGTCCGTCACACTCGTATCCGCAGCGCCACCCGGAAGCCCTCGCCCTCCGGTCCTGCCTCCAGGGTCCCACCTACCAGCTCGGCGCGCTCCCGCATGCCGACCAGGCCGTACCCGCCGCCGGGCGCGGCGACGGGCTCCTCGGTGCCGCCGGTGTCGGCGACGGTGAGCTCGACGGCGTCCGGCAGGTGGTCGAGGCGGATCCGCACGGACGCGCCGGGCGCGTGCTTGCGGACGTTGGTGAGCGCCTCCTGCGCGGTCCGGACGAACGCCAGGGCCCGGGCCGAGGTGAGGTCGTGCGGCGTCCCGGTGATCTCCAGATCGGCCGGACGGCCCGTGACCGCGTGGAACTCGTCGGCGAGTTCGGCGAGCGCCTCGTCCAGCGGCGGTGCTTCGCCGCGCAGCGCGGCCAGGGCGCGCCGGGTCTCCTCCAGGCCCGTGCGCGCGAGCCGCTGCGCCCGTTCGACCCGTTCCAGCACCCGCTCGCGCTCGCCGTCCCGGACGAGCAGGAGCCGCGCCCCCTCCAGGTGGACGATCTGCGCCGACAGCGAGTGCGCCAGGATGTCGTGGATCTCCCGCGCCATCCGGGACCGCTCGGCGAGTGTCGCCTCGTTGGCCTCGGACCGCCGCCGCCAGCGGCGTTCGCGCAGCGCGAGCGCGGCCGCGTAGACGCCGAGGAACGCCATGACCGACCACATGTCCACCGAGTGGTCGGCGACGACCTGGAAGACCACCAGCGTCCCGGCGGCCCCGACCGTGAACAGCGCCCCGTCCCTGCCGGGACGGCGCGCCGCGGCGATGCCGGCCGCGATGTAGGAGAGCGTCACCGCGCCGACGTGCGACTCGATGAGGTTCACGCCGAACCCGGACAGGACGGTGATCTCCAGTGGCAGCAGCACCCACCGGGAGGCGGAGTCGCGGGCGAAGCCGAGCAGGCCCCACGCCAGGCCGCCGATGGCCAGCAGGTTCAGCACGGCCAGCCCTGCCCACGCCGCCATCGGGTGCGGCCCGGACTTCGCCACCGCCAGCAGGTAGAACCCGGATCCCCAGATCAGCAGCCCGCTCCGCGCGAAGATCCGTCCCAGCCGGTCGCCTGGCGGCCCGTCGGGGACGGAGGACCGCTCCGCCTCACAGGCGCTCCACCAACCCTCGAACGCCACGTACCGCTTCAGCCAGCCGAGCTTCGTGCTGCCCCCGGCAGCGGACAGGCCCGAGGTTCCGGTCGGCGGCGACGGCTCGCCGGCCGGTTCGGACGGCGAGCCCGTGGAGGAATCACGAGTCGGTGCCACCGGACGTTCGCTCATGCCGCGACGTTAACGCCGGTGTGCCGCGCCGGCAGCGAGCGGGACCGCACGTCCAGGATCGCGTACTGGGCCAGCAGGGACACGCCGAGGAACGCGATCAGGTTCCCGGACCCGGTCCGGACCCCGAGCACGTAGGCGACACCGATCAGCCCGACCCGGACGGCGATCGACACGATCCACGCGGCGACCGTCAGGCCGCCGCCGCGCCGCCAGAGGGAGCCGTCCGGCTCGCGCCACAGCCGCATGGTCGCGGCCCGCAGGGCGCCCAGCAGCAGGGCGGCGACCGCCTCCACTCCCAGCAGCCCGACGCTGAGGACCTCGTGCGCGTGGTCGATCACCCCGCCCTGCGCGAGGCCGGCGACCACGAGGATCGCCGGAAGCGTGTACATCCTCGCCTCGTCGATCCGCCGCGTCCTGAGCTGCCGCCGCAGCACCAGCCCCAGGACCAGCAGGACGACCAGGACGTTCACCGCAGTGCTCATACCTCGAAGCTACGGAGCGCGAGGCGTCCGGGAATCGGAGCGGAGCGGGAGTTCAGTTCCTCCACCCCGGGGTGGAGAACATGCGCCGGTACCGTCCCGGCGTCGTGCCGGTCTCGGCGGCGAACCGGCGCCGGAAGTTGGACAGGTCGGGGAACCCGCACGCGGCGGCGACGTCCTCGACGGTCGCGTCCGTCCGTTCCAGCAGCGTGCGGGCCGCCTCGATGCGCCGCCGCAGCAGCCACCGGCCGGGCGCGACGCCGAGGCCCCGCTCGAACAGCCGGGCCAGCGTCCGGGGCGAGACCGCGCCGTGGGCCGCCAGGTCCTCCACCCCGATCGGCCGGTGGAGGTTCGCCTCCGCCCACGCGATCACCGAGGCCAGGGTCTCCTCGGCGGCCCGCCCGGGCCGCGGCGTGAGCCGCGAGTACTGCCGCTGGCCGCCGTCCCGGTGCGGCGGCAGCACCATGTGCCGGGCGATCTCGGCGGCGTGCGCCGCACCGAGGTCCCGCCGGACGAGCGCCAGCGCCAGGTCGACGGCCGCGCCCGTCCCGGCGCTGGTCGCGACGTCGCCGTGGTCGATGTAGAGCTCGTCCGGGCGGACGGCCACCTTCGGGTACAGGTCCGCGAGCTCGTCCGCCATCCGCCAGTGCGTCGTGGCCGACCGCCCGTCGAGCAGACCCGTCGCCGCCAGCGCGAACGCCCCCGAGCAGAGCCCGGCGATCCGCGCGCCGCGTGCGTGCGCGCGCCGCAGCGCGGCGACCAGCCCGCCGGAGGGACGGGCCGCGTGATCCGGCCATCCGGCGATGACCACCGTGTCGGCCGCGTCCATCGCGTCGAGCCCGTCCTCGACGAACAGCGGGCAGCCCGCGATGGTCGGGACGGGCCCGGGCGTCTCGGCGCACACCGTGAACGAGTAGCGCGCCGGGACGTCCGGATGCGCGACGCCGAAGACCTGCGCGATGCTGGCCAGCTCGAACGGCGACTGCGGCGGCACCGCGAGCGCGACGACCCGATGGGGCCCGGACGACATGCCGGCAGAGTACGAACCGCCCAGGACAATCCCGCCGCGCCCCGGCCGAGCCGGCGGCGTGCCCCCTGCACACTTGACCACTTCCACAGGGATCGGACGATGGCGCGACCGATACGGCTCCGTCCCAACGATCATCAACGTCGCCGGTAGCGGGATCCGCCGCATGCCAGGCCGTCACGCCGGCCTGATCAGGCCCTTGCCCGCGTGAACAGGTGGAAGGCCAGCGCCGCGACGGCGGCCAGCAGCGCGACGCCGCCGCCGAGCGCGAACCCGGTCGCGTAGGCGTGCTCGGTCGGAACGGTCGTGTGCGGCAGCGTGTCCCGGGCCAGCAGCGCCGGGGTGACCGCCCCGGCCACGGCCCCGCCGACCAGCCTGACCAGGCTGTTCACCGCGCTCGCCACAGCCGTCTGCTCCGGCCGGACGTGCTCGACCGCCATCGTGCCGAGCGCCGCGAACGCCAGCCCGACCCCGGCCCCCAGCAGGAGCGCCGCGCCGTACACGTCCCACCGGTGGCCGTGGAAGACCGCGAGCCAGCCGATCGCGAACGCCGTCAACGCCGACCCCGCGGCGACGAGCCCGGCCGCCGGGACCCGCCGCATCAGCCAGCCCGCCCGCATGGACACCACGATCATCACCAGCGTGGTCGGCAGCAGGAACAACCCGGCCGCGAGCACGGACGCCCCGAACCCGTACCCCGCCCGCGCCGGCGTCTGCACGAAGTTGGGGATGAGCGTGAAGCCCCCGTAGAGGGCGAATCCGAGCAGCATCGACGCGACGCTCGCGCCGATCGTGCCCCGATGCGTGAGCATCGCGATGTCCACCAGCGGCTCGGCGGCGCGCCGCTCCACCACGACCCAGAGCGCGCCGAGCACCACCGTCGCGGCGAACAGCCCGAGGACGCGACCGGACGTCCACCCCCAGGCGCGCCCCTGGCCGATCCCGAGGAGCAGGCTGACGAGCAGCCCGCCGAGCAGCGCGGCCCCGGGGACGTCGAGACGCCCCCGAACAGGCGACGCCTCGTCACGCACGACGAGGGCCACCACCGCCGTCGCGACGGCCGCGAGCCCCGCGATCACCCAGAACACCGGGCGGTACCCGTCGGTGTACCGCGCGACGGCCCCGGCCAGGACGAGCCCGCCGCCGACCCCGACACCCATCGTCGCCGACACCACGCCGAGCCCGGTCGGCAGCTTCTCGCGCGGCAGGAGGCCGCGGACGATCCCGACCGTGAGCGGCAGCACCGCCATCGACACCCCCTGCAGGACGCGCGCGACGATCAGCATGGCCAGCGACGTGGACAGGGCGCCGAGCACCGACCCCGCGACGAGCGCGCCCATCGCGACGAGCAGCATCCGCCGCCGCCCGTACAGGTCCCCCATCCGGCCGAGCAGCGGGGTGGCGACCGCCCCGACCAGCAGGCTCACCGTGAACGCCCAGGCCACGGAGGTCAGCGGGGCGTCCAGCGCGGCCGTGAGCCGGCCGAGCAGCGGCAGCACCGCCGTCTG